>JAFYBB010000053.1 GCA_017540445.1 Clostridia bacterium
GAATTTGCGTAGGGAGGTGAATAATTTGCCGAATATCAAGTCTGCCATCAAGCGCGTGAAGGTGACCGAAAAGAAGAACCTGCGCAACCGGATGATCAAGTCCGCCATGAAGACTCAGATCAAGAAGTTCGAAACCGCCGTTTCCGCGAACGAGGCCGATGTCAAGCTGCTCAGCGCGACTCAGGGCGCGGTTGACAAGGCTGCCGCAAAGGGCGTTATCCATAAGAACGCTGCGAACCGCAAAAAGGCTCGCCTGGCGAAGCGCCTTGCCAAAGCTCAGGCGTAAGGTCACTAAAGCAAATCGGAAGAGGGAACGTTGTTTACAGCGTTCCCTTTTCAGTGGTGTGCCGCGGGTATCGCATGACTGCACCAGGGGCAGAATGATACCACGGGAAACCGCATCCCAGACAATGGAGATCAGCGACAGATGCCGGATACGATCAAGGAAAAGCCGACCCGGGTCAGGTCCGCGGCAGGCGCGGCGCAAAAGCCCGCCCGCTCTGCAAAGCATGCGCCCGCGGAAAAGGCGCAAAAGCCCGCGCGGCCCGCGAAGCAAAAGCCCGCGGACGCGGCGCGAAAGCCCGCGCCGCGTCCGGAAAAGAAAAAAACGGCCGGGTCCGCCCAGGGCCAGCCGGCGCGCAAGGCCCGCGACGACGCGGGGGCCGACCTGTTTTTGGAGTCGAAGCCCGCGCCGAAGAAGCCCTCGGGCAAGCGGCGCGCCAAGCGCGTAAGCGGGGTGTTCGGCGCGGTGAACGCCTGCCTGGCCATCTGCATCGCGCTGATCGTGGCGCTGGGCGTCAAGCAGCAGAACGACTATAAGACCTTCCTTGCGATGCGTCAGGCCGTGGACCGCCAGACCTTCTACGACGGCACGACGGTGGAGGGCGTGGACGTATCCAAAATGACGCTCTCAAACGCCCTGGATTACTGGCGGGACCGGGTGGAGCCGCGCTACGCGGACCGCACGGTGACGCTGGACAACGGCGCGTCGGTGACCGCCGGACAGCTGGGCTACACCAGCGACTACGAGGCCGTGCTGACCGCCGCGTGGAGCGCCGGGCGCAGCGGCTCGCTGGAGAAGCGCTACCAAATGGTCTCCTACAGGAGCGCCAACCCGGTGGCCTACAGCGTCAACCGCAGCGACTACAGCCCCGAGCAGGTCGAAAGCTACGCCCGGATGATCGCCAGCACCGTGGACAGGCCCGCCGTGGACGCTGCCATCGACAGCTTCGACGTGGAATCCTACGCCTTCGTGTTCAAGGAATCCGACACCGGGGTCAAGCTGGACACCGAGGCGCTGACCCGGGACATCGAGAAGGCCATCGCGTCGGGCGGCGGCAGCGTGGCGATGGACCTGGAGGTGGTCCAGCCCCAGGTGACCACCGCGGATGTGTCCAGCCACTACGGGCTGATCGACTACGCCGTCACCAACGCCTCGGCCTCCAGCAAGGCCCGGCTGAACAACATCAAGCTGGCCATGTCGCTGCTCAACGGCACGCGGGTGGCCCCGGGCGAGGAGTTCTCGTTCAACCAGGCGGTGGGCGAGCGCACCACGGCCAGGGGCTTCAGGAAGGCCACGGCCTATTCCGGCGGCGACGTCACCGAGCAGGTGGGCGGCGGCGTGTGCCAGGTGTCCACCACGCTGTTCAACGCCGCGGTGAAGGCGGACATGGAGATTTTGGAGCGCCACAACCATTCGCTGACCGTCGCATACGTTGATAAGGGCAAGGACGCCACCGTCAACTGGGGCAGCCAGGACCTGCGCTTCAGGAACACCTCGCCGGACGACATCTACATCTGCTGCTACCTGACCGACGACAAGCGCGTGCGCTTCGGCATATTCGGCAGGCTCCTGCCCAACGGCGAATCGATCACGCTGGACGCCGTCACCACCGAGGTCATCAAGTACGAGACGCGCTACGAGCCCACGCCGCTGCTGCCCCACGGGGAGGTCTACACCGCCCAGAACGGCCGCAACGGCTACAAGGCGGACGCCTACAAGGTGCGCTGGGACGCCGACGGCAACCAGATCAGCCGGGAGCTGCTGTTCAAGAGCTCTTACAAGATGAAGGACGAGGTCATACAGTACGGCGTGTGACGCGGGACGGGATTTGCATTTGCGGCGACAACGTGCTATAATGTTAGCGCATCGCGGGAGGTGAGAGCGTGGCCAAGATCTATACGCGCCGGGAGGTCAAGCGGCGCAGGCTGAATTATCAGATATTCGCCGGCATCTACGATTTTCTCGGCGCCGTGGCGGGCATTGTGGTGATCGTCGCATGCGCGTTTTTGCTGGCGGCGCTCGTCTCATGGGTGACCCGCGACGGGCAGGAGTCCTTCAAGTCCCTCTGGAACATCTTCCAGGATGCCATCATCGTACCGAAATGACCTGATCGGCGCCCCGCGGCAGGAAGCACCCGTGCCGCGAGGCGCCTGCCGTTACAAAGGACGCGGGGGAGTGAAGAGGGATGCGCGTATCGTGGGCGCAGCTGCTTGAGGAAATCGGAAACTGTGAAAAGTGCCGGCTCTGCCAGACGCGGAGCAATGTGGTGCCAGGCGAGGGCAGCCCGAACGCGCGGCTGATGTTTATCGGCGAGGGCCCCGGCCAGGAGGAGGACCGCCAGGGCCGCCCGTTCGTCGGGCGCTCGGGGGAGCTTCTGACCCGGATGATCCACGCCATCGGCATGGAGCGCTCCGAGGTGTACATCTGCAACGTGGTGAAGTGCCGCCCGCCCCAGAACCGGAACCCGGAGCCGGACGAGGCCGCCGCCTGCCTGGGCTACCTGCGCGCGCAGGTGGCGCTGGTGCGGCCCCGGGTGGTGGTGCTGCTGGGCAAGGTCGCCTGCCAGTACACGATCCGCGACCAGGTGTTCATCACCCGGGACCACGGCAGGTGGTACGAGCAGAAGGGCGTGTGGTTCATGCCCACCTTCCATCCCTCGGCGCTGCTGCGGGACCCGGCTAAAAAGCGGGACGCCTGGGAAGACTTCCAGAAGATACGCGACAAGCTGAACGAACTGAATCTGTCCGAAGGGGACGAGCGATGATGGAACGGTTTCAGCGCGAGCTCACCGACTTCATACAAAAGCTGTACGAGGGCGAGCGCAAGGTGCTGGTCTTCGGCGAGGGCAAGGCCGGCGCGCGGGTGATGCTGATCGGCGAAGCCCCGGGCGAGCAGGAGTCGCTGCAGGGCCGGCCCTTTGTGGGCAAGGCCGGCAGGAACCTGGACGCCTTTCTTCAGGCGGCGGGCCTGGAGCGCGGCGAGCTGTACGTGACCAACGCGGTAAAGTTCCGGCCCACGAAGCTTTCCCGGGCCCAGCGCGCGGTGAACCGGCCGCCCACCCAGGAGGAGGTGCGCATCTTCCTGCCCTGGCTGCTGCGGGAGATCGGCCTCGTGGACCCGAAATACGTGGTCACGCTGGGCAACGTGCCGCTGAAGGCGCTGCTGGGTCCGGGGCGCGCCATCGGCGAAATGCACGGCCGCCTGATCGACTGGGAGGGGCGCGCGCTGTACCCGCTGTACCACCCCGCCTCGGTCATCTACAACCCGTCGCTGAAGGACGTGTACAGCCAGGATGTGGCCCGCTTCGCGCAGGTGCTGCAAAAAGATTGAAGAAAGTGTAAAATAGGGCTTGTGCTTTTGCCCGTTTTGTGTATAATATCTTCATGTGATTGGAGATAATGCGGCGGGGGCCGCCGCATGGATGTGGCCAACGCCTGAACCATCTTGGGGGGAATGATCATGGGTTTAGTCAAGTGCCCGCGCTGTGAGTTGAATTACATGAACGACACGGATACGATGTGCTCCGTATGCCGCCGGGAGGTTCGCGGGGAGAGCGAACAGTTTGAGATGATCGAGCTGTGCTCCGAGTGCGGCGAGAATCCCGTGGTTCCGGGTCAGGAGCTTTGCGCCTACTGCCTGAAGGAGCAGGCCCGCCGGGACGAGATCGACAGCGACGAGGAGATCGAGCACGAGCCCGCGAGCATCGAGATCGATTCCGTGTCCACGATGGATGAGATCGAGCTGGACATCGGCGGCGACCTCAACGACGCGGAATTCGCCGAGGACGCGGATTTCGACGACGAGGACGACGAGGACGGGGAGATCGACGGGGACGACGGGGACGGGGACGAATAGCCTTGGCCGTCTATGCGATTGCCGATCTGCACCTGCCGGCGCGCCAGAAGCCGATGGACATATTCGGCGAACACTGGAAGGATCACTTTCTGCGCATCAGCGCCGATTGGATCAGCCGCGTGACGCCGGAGGACCTGGTGCTGCTGCCCGGGGACATCTCCTGGGCGATGCGCCTGGAGGAGGCGCTGGAGGATTTGCAGAGCATCGGCAGGCTTCCCGGCAAAAAGCTGCTGCTGCGCGGCAACCACGACTATTGGTGGAGCTCCGTCGGCCGCGTGCGCCGGGCGCTGCCCGAGGGGATGTTTGCGCTGCAGAACGACAGCCTGCGCCTGGACGGCAGGCTGTACGCCGGCAGCCGGGGGTGGACGCTGCCCGGGCCGGAGTGCACCGAGGACGATCTGCGCATCTACAACCGGGAGCGCCTGCGGCTGGAGATGTCGCTGAAGCACGCCCGGAGCCAGGACCCCGGGGCGCCGATCACGGCGCTGATGCACTACCCGCCGCTGGCGGAGGGCGAGGCGGGTTTCTCGGACCTTTTGAAGGCCTACGGCGTCACCGACTGCGTGTACGGGCATCTGCACGGGGCCGCGCTCTACGGCGCGGTGCGGGGCGAGCGCGACGGCGTGCGCTACCACCAGGTGTCCTGCGACGGGCTTGGATTCAGGCTGTACAGGCTCTACGACTGACGGAGAAGCTGCGCTATGAAGAGACTGCTGTTTGTGGTCAATCCGAATGCCGGACAGCGCCGGGTGAACCGCTATCTCGCGGACATCATCCGGCTGTTTATCGAGCACGGATACCTGTGCGACACCTACGTGACCGGCTACAGCGGCGAGGCCACCTCGGTGCTGGCCAAGACCCGCCGGAAGTTTGACCTGGTGGTCTGCGCCGGCGGCGACGGCACCCTGAACGAGACCATCGCCGGCATGCTCGCGGGGGGCATGACCTGCCCGCTGGGCTACATTCCCTGCGGCACCACCAACGACTACGCCTCCAGCATCGGCCTGTCCTCGGACGTTATTCAGGCGGCCCGGGACATCGTCGAGGGCCGGCCGCAGACCCTGGACGTGGGCAGCTTCAACGGCAGGTACTTCGTCTACACCGCCACCTGCGGCGCGTTCGCGAAGGCCTCGTACACCACGCCCCAGGCCGCCAAGAACGTGCTGGGCCACGTGGCGTACATCCTGGAGGGCATACGCGATCTGACCGCCATCAAGCCCATCCACATGCGCGTGACGGCCAGCGGCCTGGTGCTGGAGGACGACTTCATATTCTGCTCCATCACCAACTCCACCTCGGTGGGCGGCATACTGAAGCTGGACACCCAGCTGGTGGCGCTGAACGACGGCAAGTTCGAGGTCACGCTGGTCAGGAATCCCACGAACCCGGCCCAGCTGGGCAGCATATTCGCGGGCCTGACCACGATGAACGTGCCCAACGACATGATCCACTTCTTCTCCGGGCGGCAGATCCGGGTGGAGTGCGCGGAGGCCGTGGAGTGGACGCTGGACGGCGAGCGCGAGCCGGCGACGGACCACGTGCTGCTGGAGAACCTGCACAGCGCCGTGCGCATCATCATACCGAAGGACGGGCAGTCTGTGCCCTTTGAATACACAGACGAAGAAGCGGAGCTGTGAACACGAACTATCAGATCGAAATGGAGCGCGCGCTTGCGCGGATCGCCGAATCGGCGCGCAGGCCGCGCCTTTTGCTGCACAGCTGCTGCGCGCCCTGCAGCAGCTACGTGCTGGAGGCGCTGACCCGGTTCTTCGACATCGACCTGTACTACTACAACCCCAACATCGCGCCGCTGGAGGAGTTCGAGCACCGCATCGCCGAGCTTGAGCGCCTGGTGGAGCGCCTGCCCCACGAGAACGACATCCGGGTGATCCGCGGCGACTACGACAACGAGGCCTTCATGGCCATGTGCCGTGGGCACGAGGGCGACCGGGAGGGCGGCGCGCGCTGCGAGCGGTGCTTTCGGATGCGCCTGGGGGCGACGGCGAAGCTGGCGGCGCGGCTGGGCAGCGACTGGTTCACCACCACGCTGACCATAAGCCCCCTGAAGGACGCGCGGCTTCTGAACGCCATCGGCATGGAGCTGGGCGCGCGGGAGGGCGTGCAGTGGCTCCCGTCCGACTTCAAGAAGCGCAACGGCTACAGGCGCTCCTGCGAGCTGTCCGCCGAATACGGCCTGTACCGCCAGGACTACTGCGGGTGCGTGTTCTCCAGGCGGGAGCGGGACGCGCGGGTGGCCGCGAAATCATAATTGTCACCCTATTAACAATTCACAGTTGACAATAAGACCTCCGCGTGCTATGTTTGTGGCATCGCATGCGGAGGTTTTATCATGTCCACGACCAAACAGGAAGTCATTCGGCTGCTGACGGCGCAGCAGGAGCCGCTGTCCGGCGAGCGCATCGCGCGCAAAATCGGCGTGAGCCGCAACGCGGTGTGGAAGGCCATCGAGCAGCTGCGGCGGGAAGGCTACGCCATCGAGGCCGCCACCAACCGGGGCTACTGGCTGGCCGGCGCGCCAGACCGGATCTGCGAGCCTGAGATCGAGCGCTGGCTGAAGGCCGAAACCATCGGCGCGCGGATGGAGATCCACCCGGCGCTGGATTCCACGAACACCCGCGCCAAGGCGCTGGCGGCCACCGGCGCGCCCCACGGGTATCTGGTGATCGCCGAATCCCAGAGCGGGGGAAAGGGGCGCATGGGGCGCGCGTTCTTCTCGCCGGCGCATTCGGGCGTGTACATCACCTATGTGCTCAGGCCGAAGCTGCTGGCCGAGCGGGCGGTGATGATCACGTCGATGGCCGCGGTGGCCGTGGCCCGCGCCATCGAAACGGTGGCCGACGTCGAGGTCAGGATCAAGTGGGTCAACGACCTGTACATCGCAGGTAAAAAAGTCTGCGGCATACTCTGCGAGGCCGGCATGGACTTTGAAAGCGGCATGCTGGACTACGCGGTGCTGGGCATCGGCGTGAACGTGGCGGCCATGCGCTTCCCGGAGGCGCTGGCCCCGATCGCCACGTCCATCGGCAACGAATGCGGCCGCGCGGTCAGCCGGAACCGCCTGATCGCGGAGATCTCCAACCAGCTCGAGGCGCTGTACGGACAGCTGGACACCTGCGCGTTCATGGCGGAGAGCCGGGCGCGCTCCAACGTGATCGGGCGCGACGTGCTGGTGCTGCGCGGGGACGAGCGCTTTGAGGCCCGGGCCGTCGACATCGACGACCAGGGCCGCCTGGTGATTGAGACGCCCGCGGGCCTGAAGCGCGTGGGCTCCGGGGAAATCAGTCTGAAGCTCAGATGAAGGAGAAGGCTATGAATACGAAGACCAGGGAAATGGCGATCATCGCCGTGATGGCGGCGCTGCTGTGCGTCGCGGGGCCGCTGTCGATCGCCGTGGGCCCGATACCGCTGTCGCTGGCCACTTTTGTGGTGTACCTGGCCGGCGCGGTGCTGGGCGCGAAGCGCGGCGCGCTGGCCGTGGCGGTGTATCTGCTGGTGGGCATGGTGGGCGTGCCGGTGTTTTCCGGCTTCACGGGGGGCTTTCAGAAGCTGGCCGGGGTGACCGGCGGATATCTGGTGGGCTATCTGGCCTGCGCGTGGATCACCGGCCTGGCGGTGAAGGGCGATACCGCCGAAGCGACACCGCTCTGGAAGCTGCCCGTGTTCATGGTCGCCGGAACCGCGGCGCTGTACGCAATCGGCACGGCCTGGTTCATGCTCCAGACGCAAAACGGCCTCGCTGCCGCGCTGATGCTGTGCGTGGTGCCGTTTCTGGCCGGCGACGCCATCAAGATCGCCGCCGCGTGCCTGCTCGCCCGGTCGATCCGGCGGGCGCTCTGGCGCTGAGGGTTCAGATCACGTACAGCAGGATGCACAGGAAGTGCAGAAGGCTCCCGATGACCACGAACACGTGGAACGCGGAGTGGGCGTAGCGCCGTTTGCGGCCGATCACGTAGAGCACCGCGCCCACGGTGTAGGCCAGCCCGCCGCTCAGCAGCAGCCAGAACCCGCCGGGGCCGAGCAGCTGACGGACCAGGCCGATGCGCATCACGATGGCCCAGCCCATCAGCAGGTAGCAGGCCATCGAGAACTTGTCGTACTTTTTCAGATCAATGGCGTTGAAGGTGATGCCCAGCGCGGCCAGTGCCCAGATCGCGCCGAACAGCCACCAGCCCAGCGCCGGGTCGTGGGCGCGCAGCGCGCACAGCGTGATGGGCGTGTAGGTGCCCGCGATCAACAGGAATATGCTGCAGTGGTCCAGCACCTGCATCACCCGCTTGCCGAACAGCCGCGGGCTGAGGCCGTGATAGACGCTGGAGATCGTGTACAGCACCAGCAGGGTGAAGGCGAACACCGTGCCGCTGACCACGCTCCAGACGCTGTGATGCCGCGCGCCCACCACGGGGCACAGCACCAGCGCCAGCACGCCCAGCGCGCCGCCGACGATGTGGGTGACCATGTTGGTGATCTCTTCGCCGCGGGTGTAGTCCGGCATTTTTCTTTCGCGCAGGGGCGTTCTTCTCATGGGCAGATCCTCGGTCAATCAGACTTTTCGCATGTCCTCCGGCACGGGCGTGGCGCCGGGCGCGGCCGACGGGCCGGCGTAGCCGCCGATGGTGAAGCTGAAGGCGGTCTCCGGAATCGTCAGCCGGCCGGCCTCGCGCTCGCCCGACGGTTCCATCATGATCAGCGTGGCCGACAGCCTGCCGGCGTAGGCGGTGCCGCCGGACGCGGGGTCGACGCTGTCCAGGGCGATGGAGAAGGTGGAGCCCGCGGGGTAGATCGTGCCCGCCAACGCGCTGGAGTAGTAATACTGCTCCCGCTCGCGGGAGGAGATGATCAGCACCACGGAGGCCTCCTCGCCGGCGGTGACGGCGTACTCGGGGGTGATCACCATGCCGGCCATCGCGGTGTCCGGGAAGAGCATGTACAGCACGTACAGCGTGTCGCCGTCGCTGCCGTAGGCGGAGTAGGAGGCCTGCACCAGGTCGTTCTGCACCGATGAATACAGCGGAGAATCGTCAAACAGCAGCTTCACGGTTTCCCCGTTGACCTCCACCACCAGCGCGCCCTCTTCCGAGCCGCCGTCGCGGGGGACCTGCTCGCCGGAATAGAGGTCGCCGCCCATGTCCGGGGCGCCGTCCGGCGCTTCGGCCACCGCGGGCAGCATCGCCAGCAGCGCGCACAACAGTATCGACAGTATCTTCTTCATGGTGATCCGCTCCTTTTACCGCGGTCGCATACGTCTTTTGGACACGCCCTATTGTATCGCCAAAGCCGCCGGTTGTCAAGCGATTCGCCCCCGGGCCGCCCTTCGACGATTATTTCGGTAGGAAAAGGTTGCATAATCGGGAAAAAACGTGTATAATACAGATACGAAAAAGTCAAAAGGGGGGCTCCCTATGAAGCTTATTATCGCCATTGTCCAGGATGAAGACGCTTCAAGGCTGATCAACAACCTGATGACCGAGGGCTATCGCGTGACGAAGCTGGCCACCACGGGCGGCTTCCTGCGCGCCGGAAACACCACGCTGCTGGTGGGCGTTGAAGACGACAAGCTGGACAACGCAATGCGCGTCATCGAGAAGGTCTGCAAGAGCCGCAAGCAGATCGCCACCACGCCGTCGCCGATCTCCGGCACGACGGGCGTGTACGTGCCCTATCCGGTGGAGGTCACCGTGGGCGGCGCTACGATATTCGTGCTGGATGTAGAGCAGTTCAGGAAGATCTGAGGTTCGATTTGAAGCTATCCGAGTTCGCAGGTTACGGCGATAAAATGGAACAGCTGATGCGTTCGGTACAGGCCGGGCGCATTGTTCATGCCCTTCTGTTCACCGGGCCCCACGGCTCCGGCAAGCGCACGGTGGCGCGGCTGTTCGCCCAGTCGCTGGTGTGTGGCGGCCCGGATAAGCCCTGCGGCGTATGCCCGGCCTGCAAGCGCTTTCTGAACGGCTCCCACCCGGACGTGCACGTGCTGCGCCCGGAGAAGAAGAGCATCGGCGTGGACGAGGTGCGCGCGCTGATCGACGCGCTGGCCCTGCGCCCCTACGAGGGCGGGCGGCACGTGGCGCTGATCGAGCAGGCGGATCGCATGACCCCAAGCGCCCAGAACGCGCTGCTGAAGACCCTGGAGAGTCCCTCGGGCGACGCCATGTTCTTTCTGATCAGCGACGCGCCCGGGGGCCTGCTTGGCACCATCGTGTCCAGGTGCCAGACGGTGCGCTTTCATGACCTGAGCGTGGAGGACTGCGCCGCGGTGCTCATGCGGCGGGGCGTGGAGCCCGGGCGGGCGGCGCTGCTGGCCGGCGCGGCCCAGGGCTCGGTGGGCAGGGCGCTTAAGATCGACGGCGACGCGGCGTGGTTCGATCTGCGCGAGCAGGTCCTCCGGTCGATCGAGTCGCTGAAGGGCCCGGCCACCGTGGCCGCCGCGGCGGTGCCGCTGGAGGACAGGAAGGGCGGCGAGGGCGATGTGCTGGACATCATGGAGCTCTGGGCGCGGGACCTGATGGCCGTGCAGAGCGGCGGCGAGCCCTACCAGGCTGCGGAGAAGGAGCGGCTGGGCGCGTGCCGCGTGGACGGCGGGCTGCTGCTGCGGGGTGTGGTGCGCGCCCGCCGGCAGCTGGACAGCAACGTGGCGTGGTCGGGCGTGCTCGAGCAGTTGTATTTTGGATTGACAGAGGCTGGAAACAGCGGAAGGACGGTACTTTCATGGCAACGGTAATCGGTGTTCGATTCAAGAAGGCGGGCAAGGTCTACTACTTTGACCCGGACGGCATCTGGCCCAGGCCGGGCGACAACGTCATCGTGGAGACCGCGCGGGGCGTGGAGATGGGCGAGGTGGTCACCGGGTCCCGCTCGGTCAGCGACGCGCAGATCGTCACGCCCCTGAAGAAGGTGATCCGCGTCGCCAACGAGGAGGACGTGCGCCGCGCCGAGACCAACGAGCAGCGCGAGCGGGAGGCGTTCGCCATCTGCCAGGAGCGCATCGCCAGGCACAAGCTGGACATGAAGCTGGTCAGCGTGGAGTTCACCTTCGACAACAACAAGATCATATTCTACTTCACGGCCAACGGGCGCGTGGACTTCCGGGACCTGGTGAAGGACCTGGCCTCGGTGTTCAAGATCCGCATCGAGCTTCGGCAGATCGGCGTGCGCGACGAGGCGAAGATGCTGGGCGGCCTGGGCTCCTGCGGCAGGCAGATCTGCTGCGGCGCGTTCCTGGGCGACTTCCAGCCCGTGTCCATCAAGATGGCCAAGGAGCAGAACCTGTCGCTGAACCCCACCAAGATCTCGGGCCAGTGCGGGCGGCTGATGTGCTGCCTGAAGTACGAGCAGGACAACTACGAGCAGGTGCTCAAGCGCCTGCCCCGGGTGGGCAAGGACATCGTCACGCCCGACGGCGTGGGCGTGATCACCGAGATCAACTGCATCAAGGAGCGGGTCAAGGTGCGCATCCGCGTGGACGACGACACCTTCGACGTGCGCGAATACGCCATCGACGACGTGCGGCGCCCGGGCCCGGACGACGCCGCCGCCGTGCGCGAGCAGCCGCGGCCGGACAAAAAGATGCGCAGGGGCCGCTCCCAGGCCGAGGCCGCAGAGGCGGAGGAGGGCGAGGACGACAAGGACAGGAAGAAGCGCTATCCCCGCCAGAAGGCGCCCAAGAACCTGAGCACCGATCAGTTCCTCGAGATGATGAAGGGCGACGACCAGCCGGGCCAGGCCCCGGCCCCCGCCAAGGAGCACCGGCGCAAGCGTGGCCGCGGCGGCAAGTCCGCCGAGGAAAGACGCGAGTCCGCCGCTGACGACGCCCCGCGGGCCGAGAGCCCCGCGCCGGAGGGCGCACCCGCCGCCAGTGCGCCGGTCAGCGATGAAAAGTCACAGGAAAATTAAAATATATGGCGGAAAATGTTCGGAAAGGGCTGTACAAAATTGATCCACTGTGTTATAATATTTTCAGCCCCGATTAGAGCGCTTCGTAACCGTATCCCTCCGGTGGAACCCTACCGATGACAGGAATCGGCAACAGAGACTATACATCGCATGGGCAGACACTACGAGGAGGGTTTATTTCATGTTCGAAGACAAGACTTTGGTGTGCCGTGAGTGTGGCAATGAGTTCGTGTTCACCGCTTCCGAGCAGCAGTTCTACGCCGACAAGGGCTTCCAGAACGAGCCCGGCCGCTGCAAGGCCTGCCGCGACAAGCGCAAGGCGGCCAACGGCGGCTTCAACCGCAGCGATCGCCCGATGTACGACGTCGTGTGCGCCGAGTGCGGCCAGCCCACTCAGGTTCCCTTCCAGCCCCGGGGAGATCGCCCGGTGTACTGCCGCGCCTGCTTCGAGAAGCAGCGCATGGAGAGCAACCGCTGGTAAGTCTCAATTCACAGAGAATGCCCCTTCCGAAAGGAAGGGGCATTCTCTGTGAATTGATCAGGGCTCAGATTTTGCGCATCAATCCGAGGGCCAGCACGCCGGGGCCCACGTGGCAGGCGATGCTGATGGGCAGGGGATCGCCGGTGACGTGATACTCCGGAAAGCGCGCCTGTACCTGACTGTTCCACAGCCGCCCCACGTCCGCGTCGCCGGTGTAGGCGGTGCGCAGCACCATGGGCATGTCCGAGAAGCGGGTGTCCAGGTCCTTGCGGATGGCGTCCAGCATCGTGTTCTGGGCCGCGTGCAGGCCGCGCACCTTTTTGTAGGTGTCCAGCTTGCCGCCCTGGATCTGCAGCACCGGCTTGATGTTCAGCACCGTGCCGATGGCGGCCACCGAGGGCGTGATGCGCCCGCCGCGCTTCAGGTACTTCAGATCGTCCACCGTCAGGTAGATGCTGGCGTCCAGGGCGGTGTCCGTCAGGTTTTTCAGTATCGCCTCGGCGCTCAGGCCCTCGTCCCGCCACTTCAGCGCGTCGTACACCGATTGCTTCTGGCTGATGGAGATGCGGCGGTTGTCCGCCACCAGCACGCGGCCGCCGTAATCCTGGGCGTACAGCATGGCGCTTTGGCAGCTGCTGCTCAGCGCGCTGGACATCGGTATGTAGATGATCTGCTCCCACTGCGAAAGCGCCGCGTCCCAGCAGCGGGTCACGCTGTCCGGCGCGGGCTGGGACGTGGCCACGTTCGCGCCGCCCGCCAGGCGCTCGAAGAACTCCTGGTAGGTCATGTTGACGTTCTCCACATAGTCCCGCCCGTTCACGGTGAAGGGCATGGGCAGCAGCGCGACGCCGGCCTCCCGGGCCTCCTGGGCGCTCATGCCGGAGTTGGTGTCGGTAACGATTCCGATTTTCTGCATAGCGTACAACCTTTCAGAGGGTCTTGCTTGGGGTTGGCGGGCGCTCATGCCGGCCAGCGCCCCGGCGCGTCGGGGCAGCGCTGCGCGGCGTGGGCGGCGCGGTACTCCACGTAGCAGCCGCACAGGGCGCAGGTGCCCGCGTTCAGATGGGCGCAGGCCCGGCAGGCGGCCAGGCGGGCGCGCCGCACCGCCTCGTCCGCGCGGCGCTCCTCCGGGATGGCCCCGATCCACTGGCGCAGCAGCGCGGAGAGGGCCTCCCCGCCCGGGACCTGGGCCGACAGGCAGCGCGGGCAGGGGACGCGCGCGTCCTGTCCGGTCACGAGAGGGTGACCGCCGCGACGCTGCAGGGCGGCAGATCCAGCCGGAGCCCGCCGTCCGCGGCGTGGACGCCGTCAAAGGCGACGGCGCGCACGGGGCTGTTGTCGAAGTCGTTGAAGGCGTGGGCGGGGGCGGCCAGTATGCGCCCGCTCGCCTGTTCGAAGCGGGGCAGCGATACCTGCACCTCGGCGGCCTCGTCCATGGCGCAGTTGGCCACGGTCAGCGTGATCGCGCCGTCCCTTTCGGAGGCGGAGGCGCTGATGCGCTCGACGCGCCGGTCGCCCTCGCCGATGCGGTCGGTCTCCACGAAGCAGTCCACCAGCTTCGCGTCCTGGTGGGCCTTGTACAGGTCGAACACGTGCCAGGTGGGCGTGAGCAGCATCCGCTCGCCGTCGGTGAGCACCACGGATTGCAGCACGTTCACCGTCTGGGCCAGGTTGGCCATCACCACCCGGTCGCAGTGGCGGTTGAATATGTTCAGCGTGATCGCGGCCACCAGGGCGTCGCGCATGGTGTTCTGCTGGTACAAAAAGCCCGGGTTGGTGCCGTCCTCCACCTGGTGCCAGGTGCCCCACTCGTCCACGATCAGGCCCACGCGGCGCTCGGGGTCGAAGCGGTCCATGATGGCGCCGTGGCGCTCGATCAGGTTGTCCATCCAGGCGGCGTGCTCCAGCAGCTCGTAGTATTCGCCCCTGTCGAAGGTCAGGGCCCGGCCCTTGTGTTCCCAGTCCGGCCCGGTGAGGCTGTAGTGGTGCAGGGTCAGCGCGTCCATGCTCTTGCCGGCGCGCTCCATCAGCACCTCGGTCCACCGCAGCCAGCTGTCGCCGCCGCCGCCCGGACCGCAGGCGATGCGGTACAGCCTGCTGCCCGGGTAATTCCGGCAGAAGGTCTGGTAGCGCAGGTATTCGTCGGCGTAGTACTCGGGCCGCATGTTGCCGCCGCAGCCCCAGCTCTCGTTGCCGACGCCCCAGTACTTCACGCTCCAGGGCTCCTTTTGACCGTTGGCCCAGCGCCGGCGGACCACGGTGGAGTCGCCGGGGCTGTTCAGGTATTCCACCCACTCCGCCATCTCGCGCACGGTGCCGGAGCCCACGTTGGCGTTGATGTAGGGCGCGCAGCCCAGCTGGCGGCACAGCTCCATGAACTCGTGGGTGCCGAAGCTGTTGTCCTCCACCACGTGGCCCCAGTTGGTGTTCACCATGCGCTTGCGGTCGGCCTTGGGGCCGATGCCGTCCTGCCAGTGGTACTCGTCGGCGAAGCACCCGCCCGGCCAGCGCAGCACGGGGATGCGGATGGCCCTCAGGGCGTCCACCACGTCGGTGCGCATGCCGTTGACATTGGGGATGGGGGAGTCCTCTCCCACGTAGATGCCGCCGTAGATGCAGCGGCCCAGGTGCTCGGAGAAGTGGCCGTAGATGTTTCTGTTGATGACGCCGGCGCTGCGGCTGGGGTTCAGGGTGATCCGGTCCATCGCGTTACCTCCTGCCTTAGTAGTCGTAGATCAGCGCGTATCGGGCATACGGCGCTTGAAGATGTGTGCGGTGCTTATTGATCGTCCCCGCCTTCCTCCGGCGGCGCCCCGGGCGACTCCATGGCGGCCTCGAGGCAGGTGTGCAGCGCGCTGCGCATGGCGATGACGGCCGCGCCGCGGGCACAGGAGTCCTCGAACAGCTCGCCGAAGGAGAACTGCCCCTCGGGCAGCAGCCCCGGCATGGTGCGCAGCGCGTCGGTCATGTCGCCGCCCAGGATCAGGCAGTGGGGGTCCAGCATCGCGCGGATCAGCTGCAGCAGTATGTTCAAATGGCCGATGAAGTCGTCCATCAAAAGCTTTGCCCAGGTCAGGCCCATGCGGTGGGCCTTCAGTATGTCGCCGATGCTGCTGACCGACGGCGAGAACCGGCGGGCCTTGGTGACCAGGCTGACCTCCCGCAGATGGTCGTCCAGCCGGTCGTTCATGTTCATGAACACCTCCTCGATCTCGCCGGCGGAGTTGTTCAGCCCGCGCACGATGCGCCCGCCCACGCTGTTGGAAAAGCCGATGCCCGCGCGGCCCAGGTACAGGTAGGCGCAGTCCTGGTCCTTGTCCAGCATGCCCATGCGCATGCCCTCCCAGGTCAGGCAGGCCCGCACGTCGTTTTCCACCAGCACGGGCAGGCCCAGGGCCTGGGAGAACGGCGCGGCCAGGTCCATGTTGAACCATTCAAAGGCGCGGGACTCGCTGACGCGGTTGGTGCGGTTGTCGATGCGCCCGGAAACGCTGA
>JAFYBB010000004.1 GCA_017540445.1 Clostridia bacterium
CCCAACACATGCTTCGCGGCCAGCTCCAGCTGCTCGCGCGTCAGCGCGCCAATTTTCAGGGCCTCCAGCAGCCGCTCGGGGAAGCCGCAGCCCATCTTCATGTCGTTGCCGGCGGCGCACTCCTTGTAGTGCTCGCCGTAGGTCCACCAGTCGGTGGTGATCAGGCCCTCGAAGCCCCACTCCCCGCGAAGTATGCCGCTGAGCATATCGTCGTACTCGCTGGCGCGGTGGCCGTTGATGATGTTGTAGCTGGTCATGATGCTCCACACGTCGTAGTCCTTCACGATGATCTCGAAGGCCTTCAGGTAGATCTCGCGTATGGCGCGCTCGGAGGCGCGGGAGTCGCATTCCTTGCGGTTGGTCTCCTTGTTGTTCAGGGCCAGGTGCTTGGCGGTGGCGGCCACGCCGTTGGACTGCACGCCGCGGATCAGCGCGCCGGCCAGGTGGCCGGTCAGCAGCGGGTCCTCGGAGTAGTACTCGAAGTTCCGGCCGCACAGCGGGTTGCGGTGGATGTTCACGCCCGGGGCCAGCCAGGCGCCGATGTTGTTCTCCCTGACCTCCTCGCCGGCGGCGCGGCCCACGGCCTCGGTGACCTGGGCGTCCCAGGTGCAGGCCAGCAGGCAGGCGCAGGGGAAGGCGGTGGTCTCGACGCCCACACCCGGCAGTATGCGCACGCCCGCGGGGCCGTCGGCGGTCATCACGTTGGGCACGCCGTACTCCGGCAGATTGCCGTAGCCGTAGGTGTTGGCGACGCCCGCGTTGGGCTGGCCGCCCAGCAGCCAGGCCAGGTCCTCGTCGGAGAGCGCCCCTATGAATTCGTCCAGCGACAGCTTGCCCTCGGCCACGTCAATCAGCTGGGGGTTGTTGATGTGGATCGCCCGCCTGCCGTAGCGGTGGTAGGCCTTGCGGCCCCGAACCGCGGGCACCAGGCCGTCCATGTCCGGCTTATCCATCGGCGTCAGGGCGTTGGCGTCGGTGTCGAAGGGCGCGCCGGTGGGCAGCGGCTCGTAGCCGCCGTCGGGCAGCATGCGCTTCTCCAGCTGGGTGGGGGTCATGCGGGGGGTCAGCTGCTCGATCACCCGCGTTTCGTCCAGGCGCCAGGTGTAGTCCGCCGCCCCGGCGCGCACGTCCGTGCCCACGAAGAAGCGGTAGTCCCCCGGCTCCAGCAGCCAGGCGGACTTCTGGACCTTGCCCAAGTCGTCGTAGGAGGCCATCCGGGCCACGGGGCAGCGCAGCTCCACCCGCTGGCGCTCGCCGGGCAGCAGCTTGCGCGTCTTCTGCCAGCCGCCCAGCTGGCGGGCCGGCTTGCCCAGCTTGCCCTGGGGCGCGGAGAAGTAGAGCTGCACGACCTCCTTGCCGGGGAAGATGCCGGCGTTGGTCACGGTCAGCGCCGCGGTGAACACGTCGCCGTCGAAGCGGAACTCGGGCGCGGACAGCTCGAAGCGGGTGTAGGACAGGCCGAAGCCGAAGGGGTAGTTCACCTTCGCGGCCGCGCCGGGCACGGTCTCAAAGTAGCGGTAGCCCACGTAGATGTCGTCCTCGTAGTTCACGAAGGTGTCCGACTCGTAGAAGTTGTACGAGGAGGGGTAGTCGTCCAGCGACGCGGCGAAGGTGTCCGCCAGCTTGCCCGAGGGGGTGTCCAGCCCCAGCAGCAGCTGGGCCTCGGCCAGGCCGCCCTCCATGCCCGCCTGCCAGGCCATCAGCGCGGCGTCGATGCCGGGATCGTCCTTGAAGAAGGACGTGTCGAACACGCCGCCCACGTTCAGCACCACGATCACGGTGTTGAAGGCGGCCTTGACCTTGTTCACCATGTCCGCCTCGGCGTCGTTCAGGTAGAAGTCGCCCTTGGGGAACATGGACTGGGTCAGGTGATACTTCGGGTCGTCCACCCACACGCCCGCGTGCTGCTCGATCCTGTCAAAGGCGCTCTTGCGGTCCCAGCCCTCGCTGGAGAAGCGGCTGATGGAGACGATGGCCGCGTCGGCAAAGGCCGCCGCCCGCTTGATGAGCTCATCCGGCAGCTCGGGCTCGTCCACGGTGCCGGGCTCGCGGCCCTCGGCGTAGCGGGCGCGGACGTGCTCGCGGTAGAAGGCGTCGGCGCCCTCGAACAGCGTCACCCGGTCCGGATACTGCTTCATGCCGTCGGCCAGGTTGCGGGTGTAGGGCACGGTCACGTCGCCGCTGCCGCCGCCGCCCTTCACGTAGTCGTAGGTGCCCTTGCCGAACAGCGCCACCTTCGCGCCGCGGCGCAGCGGCAGCGCTGCGTTCTCGTTCTTCAGCAGCACCATGCCCTCCCGGGCGGCGTCCAGGCTCAGTTTGATGTGCTCCGGTCCCGCCGTGAGGCGCCTGCCGTCGGGGCCCAGGGGCAGGTTGGGATGGTAGTTGACGCGATTCCACTTGTTCATGGGCGGCCTTCCTTTCTGTGATCGGTTAAGTATCTTTGATGCAGTCGCGATTTCGGATCAGATAGTCCGCGCCGCTGATCACGGTCAGCGCCAGTGCGATGTACAGCAGCACATTGGCGAATACCACGCCGAACTGCCCCAGCAGGGGGCTGCCCTCCAGCGGCACCAGCAGCATCAGCGCGATGGTCGCGCTCATCTGGAACACGGTCTTCAGCTTGCCCAGCGGCCCGGCGGCGATCACGCGGCCGTTCTCCACCGCCACCAGCCGGAAGCCGCTGACCAGGAATTCCCGGGCCAGCATCAGTATGCAGGCCCAGTCGGGCATGCGGCCCTGGGCGGTCAGCACCACCAGGGCGCTCATCACCAGCAGCTTGTCGGCGATGGGGTCCATGAACTTGCCGAAGTTCGTGATCAGGTTGCGGGCGCGGGCGATGCGCCCGTCCAGCATGTCCGTCAGGCAGGCGATGCCGTACACGGCCACCGCCACGCACTGGGCCCAGAAGGGCGTCATTCGCGCAAACACCACGAACACCGGTATCAGGCACACGCGCAACAGCGTCAGTTTGTTCGGAAGATTCATCCGATTACCTCCCCTTCAAGGTCGTAGGCGTCCGCGCCGGTGATCTTCACGTTCACGTATTCACCCGGGGTCAGCGCGCGCCCGGCGGACAGCCAGATGCAGCCGTCGCTCTCCGGGGCCTCCAGCAGGCTCCTGCCGTAGAAGCGGCCTGCCTCCCCGTCAAAGCCGTCCACCAGCACCTCGCAGACGGTGCCCACCCGGGCCGCGTTGACCTCCGCAGACACGGCCTGCTGCAGCATCATCAGCTGGTCCAAGCGGGCCTGCTTCACGGCCTCGTCCACCTGGTCGGGCATCGCGGCGGCGGGGGTGCCCTCCTCGGCGGAGTAGGTGAACGCGCCCAGGCGCTCGAAGCGGGCCTCCTTCACGAAGTCCAGAAGCGTCTGGAACTGGGCGTCCGTCTCACCGGGGAAGCCCACGATCATCGTGGTGCGCAGCAGTATCCCCCGCTTGCGGCACTCGGCGATGCGGCTCTTGATCCACTGCGCGCTGCCCCGGCGGTTCATGCGCCGCAGCAGGTCGTCGTCGATGTGCTGCAGCGGCAGGTCCAGGTAGGGGGCCACCTTGGGAAGCCGCTGTATGGCGTCCAGCAGCCGGTCCTCGGTGCTGTCCGGGTAGCAGTACAGCACCCGCACCCAGCGGAGCTTTTCGATAGCGCTCACCGCCTCCAGCAGCTCCGGCAGCTGGTAGTGGCCGTCGCGCAGGTCGCAGCCGTAGCGGCTGGTGTCTTGGGCGATCAGCGTGATCTCGGTGACGCCCCCCTCGGCCAGATCGCGGCACTCCTGTACGATGTCGTCAAAGGGCCGGGAGGCGTAGCCGCCGCGGATCAGCGGTATCGCGCAGTAGGTGCAGCGGTTGTCACAGCCGTCGGAGATCTTCACATAGGCGCTGTAGCCCGGCGTGGTCAGCACCCGGGGGGCGCGCAGAAAGCGCGCGCCGTTGGCCGTGTAGCAGGGGCGCTTGCCCTGATCGGCGGCCTCCATCATCTCAAACAGCCGGGCGTACTCGGCCACGCCCATCAAGCCGTCGATCTC
>JAFYBB010000054.1 GCA_017540445.1 Clostridia bacterium
AGCGGCGGCAACGAGGACTGCACCGTCCTCTGCAACGGCTTCGGCGAAGGCTACGGCGATCCCGATCCCGGCCGCCATATCGTCATCAGCGACGACAAGAAGGTTCTCTGCACCGCCACCACCGAGGGCTGGCGCAAGGGCGTGGAATGGCTCCACAAACTCTACACCGAGAATCTGATCGACCCCGACGCTTTCACCCAGGAGTGGTCCACCTATGTTGCAAAGGGCAAGAGCGGCCGCTACGGCGTCTGCTTCAGCTGGGACGTTGCCAACATCGTTGAAATCAGCATGGCCGACATTATCGCGAACACCGGCGCATGGAAGCCCATGCCCATGCTGAAGGCCGACGTGCTCAACCTCACCCCCCAGAACGGTTCCTATACCTCCGGCTTTGACCGCGGCCGCGGCGCTGTCCTGACAGCCAACGCCAAGAACCCCGCCCTGATCTGTGCATGGCTTGACCAGATGTACGCACCGCTCCAGTCCCCGCAGAACAACTGGGGCACCTACGGCGAGGATGACGAGTTCGATATCTTCGTCATGGGCACCAACGACAAGGGCGAACCCATGCTCCAGCATGCACCTCTCGGCAGTGCTTCCCCTGTTGAAGTGCGTGAGGCTGAGATGGTTGACGGACCTCTTGCCGTGCTCGACAGCTACTACGGCGTATACGTCACCTGCCCGGATGACGCACTGTACCGTCTCAACTGGATTAAGGACATCTACATGCCCGACATGCACACCAAGTATGTCTTCCCGAACGTGTTCATGAGCGCTGACGACACCAAGACCCTGTCGAACCTCAACGCGGATCTTGACAAGTGCATCAAGACTGCCCGCGCCGACGGCATCATGAACGGCTTCGGCGATGCCGAGTGGGACAAGCTCCAGAGCGACCTGCAGGCATACAAGCTGGCTGACTATCTGGCAATCTTCCAGAAGTATGTAGACGCGTCCGACGACTCCGTTCTCTCAGCTGATTAAGCCTCCCTTTTCCATACTTTATTCCTTGCCCCTGCCCACTCCCACTGAGGTGGGAGCGGGCAGAGAGAAGGGCTTTATGCCAATCATAGAGCCTTTCTCTCTGCCAGATGCAGTCAGGAGAGTGAACTATGAGCAAAGCCTTACAACGCGCCCGTGATTTTGAAGCCAAATATCTGCCCTATACCCGTTCCGAGCTGCCCCACTTCCATGTGACCGGCGGTATCGGCTGGATCAACGATCCCAACGGCTTCGCTCCGTACAAGGGCGAGTACCATCTGTTTTTTCAATACTACCCCTACGATACCAAATGGGGTCCCATGCACTGGGGCCATGTAAAGACCCGCGACTTTATCCGCTGGGAGCGTCTGCCCGCGGCACTGGCTCCGGATTCCGACTATGACCGGGACGGCTGCTTCTCCGGCGGCGCGGTGGAACTGCCCGACGGGCGTCATCTGCTGATGTACACAGGTGTGCGCAATGTGCGCCGACACGACGGATCCATTGAGTCCTTCCAGACCCAGTGCATCGCGATCGGCGACGGCGTGGATTACAGAAAGCAGCCCTGCAACCCGGTCATTGACAGCGCGATGGTTCCCGAAGGCAACAGCGTTCACGATTTCCGCGACCCGAAAATCTGGCGCGAGGGCGAGGCCTTTTATGCCGTGATGGGCAACCGGAGCAGAGACGGCAGCGGTGAGATTCTGCTGTTTAAGAGCAGCGACGCACAGCATTGGGAATTTGTGAGCGTCGTGTCCTCCTGCCACAATCAGTACGGACGTATGTGGGAATGTCCGGACTTTTTCCCGCTCGACGGCAAGGAGGTGCTGCTGGTCTCCCCGCAGGAGATGGACGCCATCGGTCTGGAGTTTCATCCCGGCAACGCCAACGTCTGCCTGATCGGCAGCTTTGATCAAAAGACCTGCCATTTGATGCGCCAGTCTGTGCAGGCCATCGACTACGGTCTCGACTTCTACGCTCCCCAGACCCTGCTGACCGAGGACGGACGGCGTGTGATGATCGCCTGGATGCAGAACTGGGAAACTTCCACCTGCAAGCAGATGGAGCTGCGCTTCATGGGGCAGATGACCCTCCCGCGGGAGCTGAGCGTGAAAAACGGACGTCTGTACCAGAACCCCGTACGCGAACTGGAGCAGTACCGCGGCGTGCGCATCGACTATTACAATGTGCTCATCAACGGCGAAACCAGCCTGCGCGGTATCTCCGGCAGATGCACCGACATGACCGTTACCGTCCGCCCCGGCAACGAGAACAGCATGTACAAGTGGTTCCGCCTCTACGTGGCCCGCGACGGCGAACATTTCACGCTGATCCGCTACCGCCCGGACACCAACACCATCAAGGTGGACCGGACCCACAGCGGCTTCCCGCACGACATCGTGAACGTCCGGGAATTCCCGGTAAGCGTAAAAAACGGAGTCTTGAAGCTGCGCGTGATTATGGACCGCTACAGCCTCGAACTCTTCGTGAATGACGGCGAGCAGGCGGCGTCCTTCGTCCTCTATACGCCGGAAACCGCCGGTGCAGTGAGCTTTTCCTCCGACGGGAGCGTGCTCGTCGATGTGGAGAAGTACGAACTTGAGATCAAATAAACATACCCCGGCGACCAATATATAATTTCCATGGCGGCTGGCCACTCCACATAATGGTCAACCGTACATGAAAAAAGGAGGAGTAAAAAGCCCCGGCTCGGGCTGCGGCAGTGTGGAGACCTGTCGTAATGCGGGAGACGTAAG
>JAFYBB010000055.1 GCA_017540445.1 Clostridia bacterium
GCCGCCCTCCCGCAGCGCGGCGGCGCAGGCGTTGGCCGTCGCGCCGGTGGTGCACACATCGTCCACCAGCAACAGGCGCATGCCGGCCACATCCCGGACGAGCCTGAAGGCGTTCTCCAGATTGCTCTGCCGCTCGGCGTCCGACAGCAGCGCCTGCTGGGCCGTGTCCCGCACGCGCTCCAGCGCGTCGATCTGCGGCAGTGCCATCAGCGCGGCCACCTGCTCCGCCAGCAGCGCGGAGTGGTTGCGGCCGCGCTCCCGAAGGCGCTTTTTGTGCATCGGCACGGGCACCACGCCGTCGATCTGAAGCGGCTGCAGGCCGGAAAGCGCGCTGACCATCGCCCGGGCCATCGGCCCGGCCAGCTGCCACGCGCTCCGGTACTTCAAATTGTGCACCATGCCGCTGACCGGCCCGCCATAGCGATAGCCGAAGGCCGCGCCGTCGATCAGGCCGCCCCGGGGCGGCTGGCCCGCGCCGTACCAGCGCTGGGCCAGCTCCACCCGGCAGTCCTCGCACAGCCAGTCCCGCTCGAAGCCCGCCTGCGTGCCGCAGCCCATGCACATGGTCTTTTTCGGATAGATCAGGTCCACAAGGCCCTGCGCCGGGCGCTTCAGCCATGCCATCACAGTTCACCCCGCAGCCGCTTCTCCAGCGCGCTGTAGCGGCGGGTGATGCGGTTGTTGTCCACCATGGCCCGCAGGCAGGATTCCCGGCCCACCAGCACCACCAGCCGCTTGGCCCGGGTGACGGCGGTGTACAGCAGGTTCCGGGTCATCAGCATCGGCGGCCCGCTGATCAGCGGCATCACCACCGCGTCAAACTCGCTGCCCTGGCTCTTGTGCACCGACATGCAGTAGGCCAGCTCCAGGTCCTCCAGCAGCGACTCGTCGTACTCGGCCACCCGCCCGTCGTCGTATTCCACGGTCAGCGCCCGGGCCCGGCGGTCCACGGCCAGTATGTAGCCGATGTCGCCGTTGAACACGCCCTTGCCCTCCTCATCGCCGCGGGTCCAGTCCAGGTCGTAGTTGTTGCGCACCTGCATCACCTTGTCGCCGCGGCGGAAGATCTCCCCGGCGCGGCTGATCTCCGGCAGACCCTGCGCCGGCGGGTTCAGCGCCTGCTGCAGCAGCGCGTTCAGCGCGAACACGCCCACGTCGCCCCGCTTCATCGGGGCCATCACCTGGATGTCCCGCAGGCTGTCCAGCCCCATGTAGGCCGGCAGCCGCTTCTCAACCAGCGCCACCACCGAATCCGCCGCCTCGGCGGGGGTCTGGCGGCGCTCCATGAAGAAGTCGGTGGCCCGGTTGCGGATCTCCGGGTACTCGCCCCGGTTGATCCGGTGGGCGTTCACGACGATCTGGCTCTGCCCGGCCTGGCGGAAGATCTCCGTCAGCCGTGCCACATGCAGCACGCCCGCGTCGATCATGTCCCGCAGCACGTTGCCCGCGCCGACGGATGGCAGCTGATCCACATCGCCCACCAGCACCAGCCGCGTGCCGGGGCGCAGCGCGGTCAGCAGCGCGCGCATCAGGAAGATGTCCACCATGGACATCTCGTCCACGACCACCACGTCGGCGTCGACGGGGTTGTCCGCGTCCCGGCCAAAGCCCAGGCCGTCGCCGCTGTACTCCAGCAGGCGGTGGATCGTGCGGGCGGCCCAGCCGGTGGCCTCGCTCATGCGCTTGGCGGCGCGGCCCGTGGGCGCGCACAGCTCCACCCGGCCCAGATGGCGCAGCAGGCGGATGATCACATTGATGGACGTGGTCTTGCCGGTGCCCGGGCCGCCGGTGATGATGCACACGCCCTCCGTCATCGCGGCCAGCGCGGCCTGGCGCTGCTCGTCGCACAGCGACACGCCCAGCTTCTCCTCCTGCCGGGCGATCTTCTCAAGCGCCTCGTCCCGGCTGAAATCGGCCCGGCCCACGCTGCTCACCTGTCGCAGCAGCAGCCGCGCGGTCTCGCTCTCGGCCAGGTGCAGCGCGGGCAGGTACACCGCGTCGTCCTCGCCCACGCGCTGGATGATCAGTTGGCCCTCCAGCACCAGGCCGCTGATCACGCCGTCCGCCAGCGCTTCGTCCGCGCCCAGTATCTCCGCCGCCCGGCGGGTGAGCAGCGGCAGGGGCAGGTACATGTGGCCCGCGTTGGCCGCCGCCTCGGAAAGCACGTACTTCACGCCGCTGCGCAGCCGGAACTCCGACTCTCTTCCGAAGCCCAGGCTCATGGCGATCTCGTCCGCGGTGCGAAAGCCCACGCCGTTGATCTCGTCCACCAGCCGGTAGGGGTTGGCGCGCAGCACCTGCTCGGTGGTATCGCCGTAGGCGCGGTAGATCTTCATCGAAAGCGCCGGCGACAGGCCGTAGCCCTGCAGGAAGATCATCGTGTTGCGGATGCCGTTCTGCTCCGCGAAGGATTCCGCGATCATCGCCGCCCGCTTCGGGCCGATGCCGTCCACCTCGATCAGCCGCTCGGGCTGGCTCTCCAGCACGTCCAGCGCCCGCGCGCCGAAGGTTTCCACGATCAGCTTCGCGGTGGCCGGGCCGATGCCGCGGATCAGGCCGGACGCCAAAAACCGCTCCACTCCGGAGCGGGTTTCGGGGCGGGTGGCCTCGCAGGACGCCACCTTGATCTGCTTGCCATAGTCCTTGTGCTCGGTCAGCTCGCCCTCAAACAGGGCGTGCTCGCCCGCGAAGAGGAAGGGCATGACCCCCACCGCGCTGATGCGGCTCTTGTCGCCGTCCAGCTTGACGGACGCCACGGTCCAGCCGCTCTGGTCGTTGCGATAGACGATGTCCTCCACCGTTCCCTCAAACTTCGACATGGCGCGACCTCGCTTTCAGCAATTCGCGTTCTTCTCGTAGATCAGCCGCAGGCCCTTCAGCGTCAGCAGGCCGTCCATCACGTCGATCACGCTGGATTCCCCGGCCACCAGCACCGCCAGGCCGCCGGTGGCGATCACCTTGATGTCTGGCACGCCCATCTCCTTCTTCATGCGGTTCACCAGGTACTTGACCTGCCCGATGTAGCCGTAGACGATGCCCGCCTGCATGTTGGCGACGGTGTTGCGCCCAATGACGCTCTCCGGCTTGATCAGCTCGAACCGGGGCAGCTTGGCGGTGTTCTCGGTGAGCGCGTCGGCGGCCAGCTTCAGGCCGGGGCAGATCGCGCCGCCCAGGAACTCGCCCCTGGCCGAGATCGCGCCGAAGGACGTGGCCGTGCCGAAGTCGATGGTGATGCAGGGCCCGCCGTACAGCTCGTAGGCGGCCACCGCGTTGGCGATGCGGTCGCTGCCCAGCTCCCGCGGGTTTTCGTACTTGATGTTGATGCCGGTCTTCACGCCGGGCTCGATCTTCATCGGCTCCATGCCAAAGTAGTTGCGGCACATGTGCTCGATGGTGAAGTTGATCTGCGGCACCACCGAGGACATCATGACGCCCTTGACCTGGCTGCGGTCGATGCCGTGGTAGTCCAGCAGCTTCATCAGCGACATGCCATACTCGTCCGACGTGCGGTTGCGATTGGTGGACAGCCGCCAGTACTGCATCATCTCCGCGCCGTCGAACAGGGCGGTCTTCATGTTGGTGTTGCCGATGTCCAGGGTCAGTATCATGGATGGGCCCTCCGTCCGTCAGTGTTCCTGTATGAATCCCGCCTTGTACAGCGCGAAGCCGATCGCGCCGGACAGCACGGTGGATACGATCATCTCCACGAGGCCGTTGACGCCGACCGCCGCGACGATGTAGGTGAGCATGCCGCGCCCGGCCATCGACGCGCGCATGTACTCGGTGCCGCCGAACAGCCACACCAGGCTGGTCATGAACAGCAGCGTGTTCAGAAACGCGGCCATAAAGCCGGTGGCGGCGCAGCAGAACGATATGTTCAGCTTCATGCGGCCCCACATCAGCCTGAACAGCCAGCCCAGCGCCAGCCCGTCGATCAGCCGCGGGAAGAAGCGCTGCACAAAGGCCAGGAACGGGTTGATGCCGGCCAGCGCCGCGCCCATGCCGGAAAAGCCGCAGATGCCAAAGCACTGCAAAAAGCTGATCAGGCCGAAGGCCCCGCCCACGATGGCCCCGCCCACCGGGCCGATGGTCATGGCGGCGATGGCCACGGGGATCATGTTGAAGGTGATGGACAGCCCGGCGGGCTGCGGGATGTTGACGTAGCCGAGGATCACCAGCACGGCGATCATCATGGGGATCAGTACAAAGGTGCGCGTAGACAGCTTTTTCATGTTTCATTCCTCCGCTCGAGTTCATAGAATGATACCCTACGAAAATTAGAAAAGGGTTTCCTGTTCGGCTCCTTTTGGGATGCCGACACCGCAATTATAGCATATTATCCGCCAGCGACAAACCACATCGTGTTAAAAAGAATTTACGACTGGTGGCATCCGGAATCCCCTGCCATGGCAGCACCGTCTTTGCTTTATCATATATTTGTTTTAGCTTGCTTTTAGAAATCAAACGTGATATAATGACTGTGAATCCTGAAAGAGAGGTGTCGTTATGGCAAGGACAGCCACCCGAACCGCGAGCGTCTTCACGCGCGTGGACCCTGAGACAAAGGAACAGGCCGAGATGATATTGAACCAGCTTGGCATTCCAATGTCCAACGCAATCGGCATGTTTTTGAAGCAGGTCGTTCTACAGCGCGGAATGCCTTTTGAGATGAGACTGCCTTATTCCGCGCCTCTGGCCGTCGGCAGCATGATCAGGGAACAGTTCGACAGGGAGCTGCAGAGGGGCATGGACGATATCGCCGCGAATCGCATCGTATCTGCCGATGAAGTTGAAGCGGAAATACGTGGATTGTACGGGGTGTGAACATGAACATCGTGTACACAGAAACGGCGCGACAGGATATGCGGGATACCTATGCCTACATCGCTTCGGTACTCCTCGCCCCGGAGGCCGCCCAGAACCTCATGGAACAGATCATGGGGACAATACGTTCTCTGGAAACGCTGGCCGAACGGAATCCACTGTATAAAGACGAGCCTTGGCACAGCCTGGGCGTCCGCTTCGTGCCCGTAAAGAACTATCTCGTTTTCTACACAGTCAATAAAAAGACCAATACGGTCTACGTTGTGCGAATCATGTATGGCGGGCGTGATGTCAGCAGGCAGCTTTGGGAAACCTCCGATTGGCCAACCGTGTAAAGAAGAATTTACTTGTCTGTCAGCACAAACCATACTATAATGGCCTTGAAGATCAACGGCATAAGGCCGGATCGGATGGGAGGCCGTATCATGATTACACGCAAGGAACAGCAGGCCCACAGCGTGCGCGAGTTTATGCGCGGGGGCAAGAAGTTTGTACAGCACACCGAGCTGTCCGCGCAGCTGCCGGAGCGCCTGCGCATATTCAACATACTGACGTTGATCCCCGGGGCGTCCATCGGCTATCACGTGCACGAGAACGAATCGGAGATGTTCTACTTCATCGAGGGCAACGGCCGCGTGCAGGACGACGACGCGTTCTACGACATCACCGCCGGCGATTCCATGGCCACCTTCAGCGGCCACGGCCACGCGGTGGAGAACACCGGCGACACCGACCTGGTGATCCTCGCCACCATCGTGAAGGACTGACGCATTCCAAAATGACCGGCCCCGGCGCGACAGCATCGCGCCGGGGCCGGTTGTTGTTGTCTTTACAGGGCGACCTGGGCAAATTCCAGGCCCCGCGGACCGCGAACGAGGATATTGGTGTGGTCAAAGCCGCAGCGCTTGGCCAGCGCCACCGCCTGATCAAAGCCCTTGTCGAGCTCCGAGATGTGATGGGCGTCGGAGGAGATCACGATCTCGCCGCCCAGCTCCCGCAGCGTTTTCAGCATCGGCGCGCCGGGATAGAGCTTGCCCCAGTGGGCCTGCTTGGTGTTGATCTCCAGCGGCAGGTCCTCCCCCACCAGGTACTCGATGACCTCGCGGGCCGAGGCCAGGTAGGCCGGGTCCGCCTCGTCCACAAAGTGAAGGCTGTGGTTGTGCCGGGTCACCAGGTCGAAGTGGCCGATCCAGGCGCAGCTCCCGCGCCGGTAGGTCTCGGCGATCAGGCGGAAGTACGCCCGGCAGAGCTTCAGGCCGTCGCCGCCGAAGCCTTCGTTCAAAAGGCACAGCAGCTGTTCCTCCGACCAGTCCACCGCCAGGACCTGAGCGCCCACGCGCATGTGGTGCGCCGAGCCGATCAGGTACTCAAAGCCCGCCGGGCTCCTGTCGGGGTACAGGTTGTCCAGCTCGCCGCCCCGGAGGATGTCGATACGGCCCCGGTACTTCTCCTGCAGCCGCTCGATCTCCGCCAGATACGCCGGCACGTCCATCACCGGGTCGATGTCGACATGGCCGGAGAAGCCCAGGTGCTCAAAGCCCAATTCGATCGCCCGGAGCACCATCTCCTCCGGCGTGCTGCGGCCGTCGCAGAACGTGGTGTGCGTGTGGTAGTTTGCCTTCAGCATTGTCGATGTTCGCTCACGCTTTATTCCGCGTCCGCTTCCTCGAAATCGTCCTCGTCGTCGTACTCGCCGATGACCAGGCTGTCCTCCGGCGCGCTGACGGCGTAGACGCCGTCGGCATTCAGCGGTATGCGGGCATAGAGGATCTCTTCCTTCTCGATGAACTCAGCGGGCGTGCGCTGGGACACATCCTCGTCCTCAGGCTCGTCGATCAGCGATATGAAGACCGTCTCGGCGCCCTCGCCGACGTCGCGCACATCCTCGGTGGGCAGCACCAGCATCTCCGCCCCCTCGGGGTAGCAGCCTTCCGGCAGCTTCACGCCCACCGGCTTGGACGGCGCCTCTTCATCGGCATCGCCCTCGGGCTGCGCCTGGACCGGCAGCGCTTCGTCCGGTTTGATCGACGCATACTCGTCCTCCTGGCCCACCAACACGGCGCGGATGCGCACGCGATAGGGCGGCGCCATCAGCGGGTTGCCCTCCAGCAGCGCCTGCTCGCGGTCGGTCAGCTCCGCGTCGTCGATCTGCTGCACGCACACGTCGTAGAAGGCCACCTGCAGCGTCTCGGGCGCGATGTCCAGTTCCTCTTCATCGTCGACGGCCTCTATGCCGTCCTCAAGCGTCAGGCCCGTGCCGCCTTCGCCCTCGGACCGGGTGGGCAGCACGATCTCGCTGACCAGCGAGGTCATCGGGATGTGCAGGTCCGCCTGCTCGAGCTCGTAGATGATCTCGGTGAAATCCCTGTCCAGCAGGGTCTGCACCAGGGAGGCGCTCAGCCTCAGGTGCTGCTCGCCGTACTGCTCGCGGATGCCGTCGGACAGGTACAGCTCCTCGCCGGTCTCGGCATCCTTCAGCGGCAGCGGTATGACCGTCAGCACGCGGTTGCCGGGCTCGATCTCCTCGTCAAAGGTCGTGAAATCCTGGATGACGCCCGTGTCGTTGAACAGCACCGCGCCGTAGTCGATCTCGTCGACGATCAGTTTGCCGACGTCATCGTCGTAATCGTCGCCGTCGTCGGTGTCCAGATCCTCGTCATCATCGTCGTCATCGTCGCCGTCGTCTTCGTCATCGTCATCGTCTTCGTCGTCGTCGTCATCGTCGAAGAAGTCGTCGCCGTCGTCTTCGTCGTCATCGTCGAAGAAGTCGTCGCCGTCCTCCAGGTCGGAGAAGTCGGAGGGATTGAAGCTGCCGTGGGTGTACGACTCATCGCCGCTGCCACTGCCGCTGCCACTGCCGCTGCCGCTGCCCGTACCCGTGCCGGTGCCCGTGCCCGGATCGGTGGTGATCTTCAGTATCCTGAAGCTGGTTTCGCGCTCGCCGGTAAAGTTGCCGATGCCCTTCAGCACCACCTTGGCCGTGCCGGGCTCGATGTTGTCGGAGTATGTCACTGTGAAATCGGTGTCCTGCTTCAGCAGCAGCGTGCCGAAGCGCAGCGTGATCGCGGGCTCGACCTCGGAGCCGGTGTAGCGCTGATTGCCGATGGTCATCAGGCCCACGTCGGTGCTGTTGATGGATTTGGCCTCGATGCTGAAGTACTCCTCCACCACTTCAACGGCGTAGTTCTTGCCGGCGTCGATGGTGCCCTGCAGTATCTTGTACTTGCCCACGTCTTCGCCGCTCTCGCGGGACAGCCTGCCGGTGATGGTATCGCCGGACAGCAGGCCCTTCACCCTGCCGGTGAAGTAGCTGGGGTCCGCCGCGCCATAGGCCTTCATCTGGTTCTCGGTGGGCGTGATCAAAAGCTCCTTGGGCGTGATCGTCGCGGAAATGGTGATGTCCTTGGTGCGATAGCGCTCCGCGTCGTCGCCGCCGATGGTAAAGCTGACGGAAACCTTCCGCTCGCCGCAATCGGGGCTGTCGTAGGCCGCGCGGATACCGGTGAGGCGCACGTTGGTATGGTCGGACTGCGTGCCGGTGATCTTGAAGTCAGATCCCTTCAGCGCCACGTTGCGGGTCTTGTCGTACACCTTGGTCAGGCCCGATCCGACGTATTTGATGTCCAGCGTGGTCACCACGATCTCTTCCTTCAGGCCGCATCCGGTGCAGGCGCCGGACTCGTACACGTGGTCTGTGACGTATTCGCCGCCCTTCTTCTTCTCAGGCGCTTTGCCATTCCAGATGCCGCCGCAGGTGATGATCTTGCCCGCGCAGAGCACGGCGCCGTCGTTGTGGACGGTGCTCTGGTTGTTCAGCGTGTTCTCCGCCGTCACCTTCAGCGTGCCCTGGCTCTCGACGGTCAAGTCATGGCCGGCGGCCACGGTGAAATCGCAACCCAGGGTCAGGCTGGCGGAATTGACAATGATGTCGGTGACCGCCATCGGAAGCTCCAGCTTGCGGACGACTTCCTTTTCATTGCCGTCCTTGTCCGTTTCCTTCACGGTGCGCTCGACGGTATCCTTGCTCGTCAGCACGGAATCCAGGTCCGAGCGCAGCACCAGGTTGACCAGCGCCTCGTCCTTTTTCAGAATGTCCTCGCCGTAGCTCTCCAGGGAGTCCGGCAGCACCAGGGTCTCCAGCTTCTCGCAGCCCGCGAAGGCCCTGTCGCCGATGGTCTTGACGCCCTTGGGCAGCTCAATGCTGGTCAGCGTGGCGAACTTCTCAAACAGCTTGTCGCCGATGTGCGTCACCGGATATACCTTGTCGATCATCTCCGGAACCACCAGCTCGGTCACGGGCTGCTTGTCCTTGGTTTTGTCCGCGTCCTTCAGCGTGCACTCGACGAGCGTCAGCTCGTCCGCGTCGTTCATGCGGTACTTATAGGTCGCCTGATCGTCGGTGAACTCGCCGGGCGCTACGGTCAGCGTGCACGTGGGCAGGGCCACCTTATCGCCCAGTTCATTGCCGGCCTCGGTGGTCAGTTCGTCGGGGGTAAACACATAGGCGCCGTCGCCGGAGCTCTTGCTGTATCCGGCGCAGGCCGCGTCGGACCAGGTCAGGGTCGCGTCGACATAGGTCTTGTCGGCCAGCTTCACCTGAACGGTGGCCGGCATCAGCTTCAGCACCTTCTTCATGCTGGGCGAATAGGTGAGGGAAAGGCCCTCCAGCGCGCCCACCTCGACGATCTGTGCCTTCCACTTGGCGGTGTACTTCTGGTTGCCGTTCTTGTCGGTTTCGACGTCCCATCCCAGGAACGTGTAGCCCTTGCGCACGGTTTCCTTCAGATCCTTCACCGACAGCGTCTCGCCCACCGGCAGTACGATGGGTTCGATCTCGCTGCCGCCCGCGGTATCGAAGGTGATGGTGTAGGTCGGGGCCGCGGTGGGCTCGAGGGCCGGGATGGCCTCTTCCTTCGTGGTCCCGCACACCGTGCAGGTATAGGTCATGACGCCCGCCTCTCCAACGACGGCTTCCTTGGTCACCACGCCCTCATTCCAGGTGTGCTCGGTCAGCTTCGCAAGCGTCTGCGCCTCGGCGGTGGTCTCGGCCGTGCCCGCCTCGTCGGTAAAGGCCTTTCCGCAGACGGAGCAGGCCCAGTAGGCGTTGTTGCCCGCTTCGGCGCAGGTCGCGGCCTTCGCTTCGACCTTTGCCAGCGTATGCGCCGCCAGCGGCAGGGTCTGGGCTTCCACGGTGGTCTCCGTGGTTCCCGCTTCGTCGGAAAACACCTTCCCGCACACGGAGCAGGTCCAGTAGGCGTTGTTGCCCGCCTCCGCGCAGGTCGCGGCCTTCGCCTCAGTCTTGGTCAGTGTATGCGCCGCCTTTGCAAGGGTCTGGGCTTCCACGGTGGTCTCCGTGGTGCCCGCCTCGTCGGAAAACACCTTCTCGCACACGGAGCAGGTCCAGTAGGCGTTGTTGCCCGCTTCCGCGCAGGTCGCGGCCTTCGCTTCGACCTGCGTCAGCTGATGCGCCGCCAGCGGAAGCGTCTGGGCTTCCACCGTGGTCTCCGCGGTTCCCGCCTCGTCGGAAAATACCTTCCCGCACACGGAGCAGGTCCAATAGTCGTTGTTGCCCGCCACTGCGCAGGTAGAAGCCTTGGCATCGATCTTGGTCAGTGTATGCGCCGCCAGCGGCAGGGTCTGGGCTTCCACGGTGGTTTCTGTCGTGCCCGCCTCGTCCGCAAACACCTTTTGGCATACAGAGCAGGTCCAGTAGGCATTGTTGCCTGCCACAGCACAGGTAGAGGTCTTGGCGTCGATCTTGGTCAGCGTGTGCGCCGCCAGCGCAAGCGTCTGGGCTTCCACCGTGGTCTCCGTCGTCCCACCCTCGTCGGCAAATACCTTTTTGCACACGGAGCAGGTCCAGTAGGCGTTGTTGCCCGCTTCCTTACAGGTTGAAGCCTTTGCGTCGGTCTTGGTCAGCGTGTGGCCTTTCGCACCGATGATCCAGCTGTCCTTCGCAATCTCATTCTTGCCCTCGGAGTCGCTGAAGTATTTGCCACACCCCTCGCGCCCACAGCTCCAGTATTCGCTGTTGCCTCCCTCTGTACAGCTTTCTGATACCGCCGCATGCTTGGTCAGATCATGGCCCAGCTTGCTGATAACCCAGCTGTCCTTCTCTATCTCATTCTTGCCCTCGGAGTCGCTGAAGTATTTGCCACACCCCTCGCGTCCGCAGCTCCAGTATTCGCTGTTGCCTCCCTCTGTACAGCTTTCTGATACCGCCGCATGCTTGGTCAGATCATGGCCTTTCGGAGGTATTGATAGATCATCCTTATTTGTTTTGGACCCCAGGCTTCCGTCACTGTCTGTGAAATAGCTCTTACAATCATCGCAATACCAGTATGCTTTTTCCCCCGCTTCAGTACAGGAAGCAGGCACCTTGTCATGCCTTTCAGCATTTTCATGCGTACATCCTTCCGCCACCGCCGTCACCGCGCACGCCAGCAGCAGAGCGCATACCAGCGCCATCCGAACCAAGCCAAACCGAATCTTCCTGTTCATGGGCAACCTCCTGAATCATCACAAGGTGAAATGTACCTATTATTTATATAGAGAGATACCTAATCGGGCTACTATTCTACTTTCCCGGCCTGTTTTCCTGCCGGCTCCTGGCTTTGACGGCAAATAACCTATATTTGTTCCCGGTTTGCCGCATTTTTCGCACAATTGGGCGCGTCACGGCGCATTAAATTTCACGATACCGTCGAAAACACGGCCCCAGCCCCTTGATTTTTGAGGGAATACCGGTTAAGATAATATTGTGATAGATATCTGCATGGTTCGAAAACGATTTAGCCATGCATGAAAATGAGGAGGAAGCGCCCATGGAATACGGACACTTTGACGACCTGGCGCGGGAATACGTCATCACCCGCCCGGACACCCCCTCGCCCTGGATCAACTATCTGGGCAGCGAGGCATTCTTCACGCTGATGAGCAACACCGGCGGCGGCTACAGCTTCTACAAGGACGCCCGCATGCTGCGCATCACCCGCTACCGCTACAACAACGTGCCCACCGACGCCGGCGGCCAGTACTTCTACATCAACGACGGCGGCAGCGTGTGGACCCCGGGCTGGATGCCCGTGAAGGCGAAGCTGGACGCCTATGAGTGCCGCCACGGCCTGGGCTACACGAAGATCACCGGCACAAAGGCCGGTCTGAAGGCCGAGCAGCTGTCCTTCGTGCCCCGCGGCACCAACGCGCTGGTGACCCGCGTGCGCCTGACCAACGAGAGCGCCGAAGAGAAGAAGGTGTCGCTGTACAGCTTCGTGGAGTTCTGCCTGTGGAACGCCCAGGACGACTCCACCAACTTCCAGCGCAACTTCTCCAC
>JAFYBB010000056.1 GCA_017540445.1 Clostridia bacterium
CTGACAATCACAGAAACCTGTAAGCGTCAGGGCAAAGATTTGATAATTGCCTTCAAAACCATCCTCTCAGGTGCTCCCCTGTTCGCCTGAGTGCTGTTCACGTGCCGCTGTTCCTCTCAAACGGGAACACTGAGTAGTAACCTCTGTGTCAATGACACAGAGAACCGTCCCCGTGATTTTGGCCTACGGCATATCCACCGCGTCCTTCGGCAGGCCCAGCATGGAGGCGAGCTGGCGGATCGCGAAGCGGTCGTCTGCGACGTATTTGGCCGGGGGCGCGATCGGAAAGCTGTAGTTGGCCACGATGCGGGCGGAGTAGCCCCAGCTCAGCGCGCACAGCGTGGACATGGCGTTGTACAGCACCTGGCTCCAGCGCTGGTGGTAGGCGGAGGTGACGATGGTCATCGTATCGACGCCCTGAGCCCGCATGATCTCAAATGTGTTCACCGCGTTCTGCAGCGTGGTCATGGCGTTCTCGTCGATGTAAATCCTGTCCGGGGCGATGCCGCACATTTCCGTCAGGTAGGCCTTCATCATGCCCGCCTCGGTGTGCCCTTCGGGGTTGTTGTCGCCGGTGGCCCCGCCGGAGCAGACCAGTATCGATTCCGGATAGGACCGCGCCGCGGCGGCCGCGGCCTCGCAGCGGCCCTTCAGCTCGTCGGTCATCTCGCCGTCCTTCAGCTCAAAGCCCAACACCACGAAGGCGTGGCGCTCGCGGATCTGCGGGTTCGACGCCTCCAGCGCCGCCGCGCGCTCGCCGCCGTCGTACAGATACATCGGGTAATCCGGGTCCAGGTAAACGGCCTTCCAGTGGTCCACGACGGACCGGGCGACGGTCAGGTCGGTGGCGTTGATCGAGCCGATGGCCTCCAGCACCCAGTCGAAATAGGCCGCGTCGCCGTCGGAGGGCTGCTCGTAGGAGGACAGCAGCGCCGACAGCAGCACGCCGAAGTTGGCCTGGTTGTTCTCGTCGATGCGGTAGTAATCCTCCGCCGACGCGCAGGCGGCGCACAGCAGCGCCAGCGCGACGACGCACGCCGCGAGCCTTCGCATCATGATACCATCTCCTCTCCCGAACGGTCCGCCTCAAGAGAATCGTCCCTCCGAACGGTCCGCCCTGTCTTCACCATCCGCCTGGCGCGGGAAAAGCTGAGTCCGGTCAGGCGGGCGATCTGGCGGATGGAAGCGCCGCGCTGGGCCAGCGCCCGGACGCCCTCGCGCTGTTTTTCATCCTCCAGGTTCAGATAGGCCGCCGGGGCGTCGCAGCCGGTGCACCGCTTCATCACCGCCACCGCCTTCCGGTCGGACAGACGCGGCGCGGCGTATTCCAATTGATCCAGGCCGCGGTCGTCCTCGCCGCGCCGGTGCAATTCGATGAATTCCTCGCGGCCGACCATGCCCAGTACGAACCCGATGTCCGCCAACCCGCCCCCGTCGACATAGTCGTTATAGCTGCTGTAGGGATAGTCCGCGGGGGCTTCGCAGAGGCCGGCCTTGACCGGATTGTTGTGGATGTACCGCAGCGCGGTCAGCAGGTAATCGTCGTCGTGGATCGCCTCGCTCTTGTAGCGGTCCTGAAAGAGGTGGCCGACCCGGTCGTACTTCAGGTTGTACCAGTACACATAGCTCGCGCCGAGCCGCCTGAACGCCGTGGCCAGGGGCTCGCTGCCCTCCCGGATCAGCAGGTGAACGTGGTTTGGCATCAGGCAGTACGCGAACAGCTCAAAGCCGCACGCCAGCTTGTACCGCTCCAGCGTCTGCAAAAAGCGCGCGCAATCCTCCTCGTCGCAGAATATCTTCTGGCGGTTGATGCCCCTGAACATAATATGGTAAGTTCCCGATTCGCTCCGCTCTCTGGCGCCTCTTGGCATAACATCGCCCCCTCGATACTGAGTATACCCGGCAATGGGCAGCGTGTCAATCCCCCAAAATCAAGGGGACGGTTCTCTGTGTCAATGACACAGAGAACCGTCCCCTTGATTTTGGTCCGGGATCACTTCTCTTTCGGCTTCACCGGGATCAGCAGATCGAGCTGCACCGTTTGGGGCTCGCCATCGCGGGTTCGGCGGACGTGGTCGTGGTAGTTCAGGTGCTCCTCCAGCGCTCCGAACATGTCGTCCGGGTCACCGCTGCCGTCGTAATCGTATTCGTCGCTTTCGCGCACCCATCGGTCCAGCCACTCCCACTCCTGGAAGTTGCCCATCTGGATCATGTGCGCGGCGTAGGTGCCGCCCGGAAAGTGCTTCCTCTCCAGCGGCGGCGGCACCTCGACGCCCTCCGGCAGCGTGATCCAGAACTCATAGCCGTGCCAGCCCGATTCATCCGACGGGCTGGGGTGGTTGAAGCCGTACAGCCGCAGCCCGGGGTGCTTCTCCCACAGCCGCGTCGCGCGCACGAAATCCGAGATCATGCTGCCCGCCCGATCCTCCGGGTCGTCGCCCACCACGTGGGCCGCGGCGACATCGCTCTCGGGCAGATACACGATGCGCACATCCTTCATCGACTGCCAACCCTGCCGGCCCTGCTCCAGTTTCTCCATGATGCTTTGCCTCTCTTCCTTAATCAGCGTGGAAGCGGGTGAAAGGGCGTCGGCCAGGGCCATCAGCCGCTCATCCTGAAGCAGCGTCTCCCCCGCCGGCAGCGCGCGCCGCTGTTTCAGCGCCTCCAGGAACGCCGCGATCACGTCCCGGACCGCGCGAAGGGCCTTGCACTCCTCGTCCAGCTGGGCCAGGTTCCGCTCCAGCACCCGCACGGCGGCGGCGGGACCGGGGTCGGACAGTATCTCCCCGATCTCCTTCAGCGACAGCCGCAGCTTGCGCAGGGTCAGGATCTGGCGCAGGCGCAGTATGTCCTCCGGGCCGTACACCCGATAGGCGTAGCCCTCTCTGCGGCCGCTTCGCATCAGGCCCTGCTTCTCGTAATGGCGCAGCATCCGCGCGGAGACGCCGTACATCCGGGATACCTCGACCACGGTCAGCATGTCCTCCACTCCATCCGCCTCCCTTCCTGCTCCAGTATAAACTGCGACACCGTGTCCGTGTCAACCCCCCTTCCCCCAAAATCACAGGGACGGTTCTCTGTGTCAATGACACAGAGAACCGTCCCTGTGATTTTGGCAGGGCAAAGCGACGGCGGGGAAACTTGCGTTTCCCCGCCGTTGCGGTGCTCAACCCTGCTTCTGCTTGTGCTTGGGATTGTCGCAGATGACCATGACACGGCCCTTGCGCTTGATGATCTTGCACTTTTCGCAGATGGGCTTCACGGAAGGTCTCACTTTCATGATGACATAGCCTCCTATCTTTTTCGGATCGCGCCAGCCGTTCAACCGTTCGGCTGAAACGATCTGACAGGATAATTGGGTTCAGCTCTTGGAGCGCCAGGTGATGCGACCGCGGGTCAGATCATAGGGCGAGAGCTCAATCGTTACCTTGTCGCCGGGGTAGATGCGGATGTAGTTCATGCGCATCTTGCCGGAGACGTGCGCCAGTATCTTATGCCCGTTGGGCAGCTGGACTTCGAACATGGCGTTCGGAAAGGCTTCCGTGACAACGCCTTCAACTTCAATAACATCAGACTTGGACAAGCTTTTCCTCCTCCTCGCTCAACCAGGTGCGCAATTCATGATCTTCTATCGGCCGGCCTTCGGCCAGCCGCTCGCGTACCGCCTGCACCACCGTTCCCGTGGGCTTCAGGTGCCTACGGCGCTTTTTCTTCTGGCGATCCATCTTCCTGAGGGCGCCGTTGGCGACCATCACAAAATCGTCGTCCACTTCCGCCACGACCAGGAACAGTCTCCCCCGGTCGCGACCGGCCTTTGAAATGACAATGCTGCCAAGCTCTACCGGCAAGCGCTTCATGGCAGGACCTCCGACACCTTCTTGCCCGGCCAGGACAGAAGCTCCGGTTCGCCGTCGGTGATCAGCAGCGTGTGCTCGTAGTGGGAGCAGGGGCTGCCGTCCCGGGTGACGACGGTCCAGCCGTCGTCCTCCTGGTACACCTTCCAGGTGCCCATGGAGATCATCGGCTCGATGGTGATGGTCATGCCCTTCTGCAGGCGCACGCCCCGGCCGGGGTTGCCGTAGTTGGGCACGTTCGGGTCCTCGTGCATTTCGGTGCCGATGCCGTGGCCGCACAGATCGCGGATCACGCCGTAGCCGTGGGCCTCGGCGTAGGCCTGCACCGCGTGGCCGATGTCGCCGAGGCGGTTGCCCGCCACGGCCTGCCGCGCGCCCAGCCAGAAGCACTTTTCGGTGACGTCCACCAGCTTTTGCTTCTCGGGCTCGCCGCCGCCCACCACCACGGAAAACGCGCTGTCGGACTGCCAGCCGTCCAGTATGCAGGTGCAATCGACGGACAGCAGCTGCCCTTTGCGCAGCCTGGTCTTGTTCGGGAAGCCGTGAACCACCTGATCATCGACGGAAGCACAGATGGAAGACGGGAAGCCGTTGTACCCTTTCGAGGAGGGGATTCCCCCGCCCTCCCGGATCAGCCTTTCGGCCATCTGGTCCAGGTAGTGGGTTGTGACACCCGGTTCGATCTCCCCGCGCAGCTTTTCGAGCACCTCGTGCAGAAGCGCCCCCGCGCTGCGCATCTTTTCGATCTGTGATTCATTCTTGATCGTGATCATGCTGTTACTCCAGTGAGGCGAGGATGGCCTTGAAGACCTCCTCCAGGGGACCGTCGCCGTTGACGCTGCGCAGCTTGCCCAGGCCCTTGTAGTAGCCGATCAGCGGTTCGGTGGACTCGTGATAAGCCTTGAGCCGCGTGGCGATCGTCTCGGGCTGGTCGTCGCTGCGATGGATCATCTGGCCGCCGCAGACGGGGCAGATGTTCTCATCGGCGAGCTTGGAAATGTGGAAGGTGCCTTGGCACTTGCCACAGATCCGGCGCCCCGTCAAGCGGCTCAGCAGCCGCTCGTCGGGAACGTCGATATCCACCACGGCGTCGGGCGCGCTGATCGAATCCAGCGCGATCGCCTGATCCACCGTGCGGGGAAAACCATCCAGCAGATACCCGTTGGCGCAGTCGTCCATCGAAAGGCGCTCGCGCACCATGGCGATGGTCACGCTGTCGGGTACCAGTTCGCCGGCGTCGATGTAGCGCTTGGCCTCCAGGCCTGTGGGGGTCTGGTTCTTGATGGCCGAGCGGAACATGTTGCCCGTCGAAATGTGCGGCACGCCCAGGTGCGCGCTCACACCGGCTGCCGGAGTGCCCTTCCCGGCTCCGGGAGGGCCCAGAAAGATCA
>JAFYBB010000057.1 GCA_017540445.1 Clostridia bacterium
CCAGGCGCCGCGCCCGCGGCTGGCGGGGCATCCCGGCGAAGCTGCGGCTTCTGCTGTGCGCGCTGGTCGTCGCGGCGGTGATCTTCGGCGTCGTCAGGCTGGTGAACGCCGCGCGCGAGGCGGCGGTCGAGCGCTTTGTGGACAATGTGTACGTCAACGGCGTGTGCCTGTCGGGCTACACCTACGAGGAGGGCAGCGCGCTGCTGGAGCAGGTGCGCTCCCAGCGCCTGAACACCACCTACACGCTCACCTACGCTGGCAGCAGCTGGCAGTTCACCCCCTCGGATTTCGGCGCGAAGCTGGAATACGAATCCGAGCTGGAGCGCGCCTGGAACCTGGGCCACGTGGGCGACGGCGCCACCCGCAGGCAGATCATCAAAAACCTGAAGGAAGTGCCCGCCGAGTTCAACTGCGAGCTCACCTATGACGCCGCGGCGCTGGACCGGTTCATCGCCTCGCTGGCCAGCGAGTTGAAGGTCGAGGCCGTGGACGCCGAGGTGGCCGTCACCGAGGAAAAGCCGGTGATCATCACCGCGTCCAAGGACGGCCAGGCGCTGAACGTCGAAAAGACCCGGGAAAACCTGGAGGCGCTGCTGGAGACCGGCAAGGGCAGCACCGTGCTGCCGGTGGAGGTCATACAGCCCACCGTCACCTCCGACGACATGGAGATGAAGGTGGTCGCCAAGTTCTCCACCGACGTGAGCTTCCGCGGCAGCGACAGCCGCTCCAACGTGCGGCAGGCGCTGAGCTATTTCAACGGCTACGCGGTGTATCCCGGCGAGACGGTGGACTTCAACGAGGTCGTGGGGCCCCGCACGGTGGCGCGCGGCTTCAAGGAAGCCCCGGAGTACGCGGGCAACGAGAAGGTCAAGGGCGTGGGCGGCGGCGTGTGCCAGGCCTCCACCACGCTGTACGACGCGCTGATCATGGCCGACATGACCATACTGCAGCGCTCCAGCCACAACATGACCGTCAGCTACGTGGAGCCCAGCCAGGACGCGGCCGTGGAGTACATGGCGGGCGGCAAGAACCTGGTGTTCCGCAACGACACCGAACACGCCATCTACATCTACACCAATGTGGATCGCGAAAACGCCACCGTCACCATCTACGGCACGCGCCCGAAGTATCACTACGAGCTGATCTCGGTGATCGTGGAGCAGCACAAGTCCGAGCGCGTGCGCTATGAGTACGACTACAGCGGCAAGTACGTGTACTACGTCACCGACCCGCCCAAGCTGAAGACGGAGGGCCACGGCAGCTGCCAGAGCGAGGGCTGGGTGGTGGCCTACGACTGGGACACCAAGCAGGAGGTCAGCCGCGAGCAGATCAGCTACGACGCCTACGTGGCCGGCATGAACGTGTACTGGAAGGGCGTCCACGATTCCAAGGGCAATGTGGTGAACCCGAACGCGGCCAGCGACACGGGCACCTGACACAGCGACAGCATACGGGGGAGGAGTGCGCGTGAAGCAATGTTTCCTGACCCGACGGGGGCCGAAGGCCATAGGCCCCTACTCGACGGCGGTCATCCGGGACGGCGTCTGTTACCTGTCCGGCATGATCCCCGTCGATCCCGCCACCGGCAGGCTGGCGGCGTCGGACGTGAAGGCCCAGGCCCGACAGGTATTTCAGAACATTCAGACCGTACTGGAGGAATTGAACCTCTCCATGGCGGACATATTGAAGACAACCGTGTTCCTGACCGATCTGAACGATTTCGGCGCGGTGAACGAGATCTACGCGGAATGCTTCGGCCCGGATTATCCGGCCCGCAGCTGCGTGCAGGTTTCGGCGCTGCCGATGGGCGCGCAGATCGAGGTGGAGGCTGTGGCCTCGGCGAACGGACGGTTGTCTTTTTGAACAGAGGGCGCCCCGGTGATCCACAACGGCGAATAAAAGGAGCGTATGGTTTATGTTTGAAACCGCGAATATCTCGATCTTCGCAGGCAGCGGTGGAAGGACTTTTGCCGAGCGCATGTGCAGCTACATGGGCCGGCCGCTGGGCTCCTCCGAGGTCATCAAGTTCTCCGAGGGCAATACGTTTGTGCGCATCAACGAGACCGTGCGCGACAGGGACGTGTTCCTGGTGCAGCCCATCGGCATGAATTCCAACGACGAGTTTGTCGAGATCCTGTTCTGGATGGACGCCTTCAAGCGCTCCAGCGCGCTGACCTGCACGCTGATCATGCCGTACTTCGGCTACGGCAAGGGCGACAAGAAGGACGAGCCCCGCGTGTCCATACGCGCCCGGGTATGCGCCGAGTGCATGGAGCTGGCCGGGGCGGACCGCTTCGTGACCATGGACCTGCACGCCCCCCAGCTGCAGGGCTTCTTCAAGCGCCCTATGGACCACCTCTACGCCATGCCGATGCTCACCGAGGTCATCAAGCGCGCGGGCGTGGACAACATGGTGATCGTGTCGCCGGACGCGGGCTTTGCCAAGCAGGCCCGGAAGTTCGCCGACGCGCTGCACCTGCCCATCGCCATCGGCGACAAGACCCGCTCCGACCACTCTGAGAACGCCCAGGTGCTGGAGGTCATCGGCGACGTGAAGGGCAAGAACTGCCTGATCACCGACGACTTTACGATCTCCGGCGGCACGCTGGTGAACCTGGCCGAGTCGCTGAAGGCCCGCGGCGCGAAGGAGATCGTGGCGCTGCTCAGCCACAACATCATTTCCCGCCAGGGCGTGGAGCGCATCAACGCCAGCCCCATCCGCCGGGTCTACTCCACCGATACGGTGGAGAACCCCAACATCATCGGCGAGGAGAAGTTCCGCACCGTGTCGGTGGCGCCCATGTTCGCGGAGACGATCATGCGCTACTACAACTACCAGTCCGTCAACTCCATGTTCAGCAAGCTGCCCGAAAACGTGGTGGCCGCGGGCTTCGACCTGTCGGGGCTGAAGCTGTAGCGGGAATGACACAATGTTGTCACAACATATTTCATCAATCATGGTATAATAAACAGGCGCTTTCGCGCCTGTTTATTATACCATGATTGATGAGGTATAGAATTTCATGAACAGAAAAGAAATCGCCGAGATCCGGCGCCGGTTCAACCCGGACAAAAACGCCGTCAGCTGCATCCGCGGCTGCTACGTCAGCGCAAAGGGCGAGGTGGTGGCGGCGTTCAACCGCTCGCTGATGTCCCTGCCGATGGAGGAGCAGGAGAAGTACCTGTCGCTGTTCAAGCGCACGCTGGCCGGCGTGCCGGGCCGGAACCTGATCGACATCGAATTTCGGCCCGATCAGGTGATGGAGGACGACGCCCACGGCCTGCTGATGGGGCTGAGGAACACGGCGCTGACCGTGGACCAGGGCGTGGAAAAGCTGTGCCGGAAGATCATCGACAGCCTGGACCTGGAGGGCAACTACCTGATCCTGATGCTGCACGACGCCTACGACGTGCCCTTCCGCCATGTGGACGAGTACAAGGCGGACGTGGTGAGCGAGGAGGTGTTCAGCTACATCATGGTCTGCGTGTGCCCGGTGAAGCTGACCAAGCCCGCCCTCAGCTACTTCAGCGAGGACAACGCCTTCCACAGCCGCGAGCCGGACTGGGTGGTGGCCGCGCCGGAGCTGGGCTTCATGTTCCCAACCTTTGACGAGCGCGCGACCAACATCTACAGCGCCCTGTTCTTCACCCGGGACGCCGCCAACGCCCACGACGGCTTCGTGGACGCCGTGTTCCACTGCGAAGCGCCGATGCCCGCCGACGCGCAGCGGGAGACCTTCGACGCGGTGCTGGAGGACGCGCTGGACGACGCGCTGAACCTGGACGTGGTGCAGACGCTGCACGAGCGCCTGCGGGACATGGTGGAGGAGCGCAAGCAGGACAGGACCGCCGAGGCGCCGTCGGTGTCCGGCAGGGAGGTGGCGGGCGTGCTGCAGGCCTGCGGCGTTTCCGACGACAGGCTGGCCGCCTTCGAGGAGAAGTACGACGCGGCCTTCGGCGAGGGCATCGCGCTAAACGCCGCGAACCTGGCGCCGGTGAAGAAGTTCGAGGTGCGCACGCCGGACGTGGTGGTGCAGGTGAACCCCGAGCGCAGCGACCTGATCGAGACCCGCGTGATCGACGGCCAGAAATACATACTGATCCGCGCCGACGAGGGCGTGGAGGTCAACGGCGTGAACATCAACATCGCCGCGGAGGACGGAGAGGCACCGTTCTGATCGATAGGTATAATTGGGAGTGAGGAATGAGGAGTGAGGAGTTGTCGTTGAAATCCTTCGGATTTCTTTGATTGATGGGGACCGGATTGCCACGTCGGCCCGGTGGGCCTCCTCGCAATGACGGGGCGGGGAGACTAACCCCGGCATGTCATTGCAAGGAGTCCCTGCGTCAGCGGGGACGACGTGGCAATCCGTTCCCCGGCATTCTTGCTCCTCACTCCTAACTCCTCACTGCTAACTGATAAAGGAGAAATGACTTATGCTGTTTATCAAACATGAAAACGGTTTGGAGCTTCGTCGCGGCACGGAGCGCCTTTGGATCGAGGCGTGGGGCAGGGACGGGCTGCGGGTGCGCGCCACCCGGCGTTCGCAGCTGACCGGCCGGGACTGGGCGCTTTTGGAGCCGGTGCCCGAGATCGCGGCGGAGGTGGAGGTCCGTGAGATCGACGCCACCGAGCCCTGGAACCGGGACGATCCGGCGAAGCATCACACGGCCACGGTGGCCCGCGTGCGCAACGGCAGCATCGCCGCCGAGGTGGACGAGGAGGGCTGGATCACCTTTGTGGGCGCCGGGGGCGACGTGCTTACGAAGGAATACTGGCGCCAGCGCAACCGCCTGGCGGGCTACTGCTCGCCGCTGAAGTTAGAGGGGCGCGAGCTGCGGCCCATACCGGGCACCGACAATTATACCCTCACCGCACGCTTCGAGGCCTTCGAGGGCGAGCGCATATTCGGCATGGGCCAGTACCAGTACAGCCGCCTGGACAAGAAGGGCGCGGTGCTGGAGCTGGCGCACCGCAATTCCCAGGCCTCGGTGCCGTTCTGCGTGTCCAGCCGGGGCTACGGCTTTCTGTGGAACAACCCCGCCATCGGGCGCTGCTGCTTCGGCACGAATCTGACGGAGTGGACCGCCGCTTGCTGCAAGGAGCTGGACTACTGGATCACCGCCGGGGATACCCCCGCGCAGATCCTCGAGAACTACACCGCCGTCACCGGCCGCGCGCCGATGATGCCGGAGTACGGCATGGGCTACTGGCAGTGCAAGCTGCGCTACCGCACCCAGGATGAGGTGCTGGCCGTGGCGCGGGAGCACGTGCGCCGGGGCTATCCGCTGGACGTGATCGTGGTGGACTTCTTCCACTGGACGCTGGAGGGCGACTATAAGTTCGACCCGCGCTGCTTCCCGGACCCCTCCGCCATGGTGCGCGAGCTGCGGGACATGGGCGTGGAGACGGCGGTGTCGGTCTGGCCCACCGTGGACAGCCGGTCCGAGAACTACCCCGCGATGGCCGAGCGCGGCCTGCTGGTGCGCAACGACCGGGGCCTGGGCCATCAGAACAGCTGGATCGGCAACACCGCCTACTTCGACGCCACCAATCCCGAGGCCCGGCAGTTCGTGTGGGACGTCTGCAGGCGCAACTACCACGACGCCCACGGCGTGAAGGTGTTCTGGCTGGACGAGGCCGAGCCGGAGTATCCCGAGTATGAATTCGACCACTACCGCTACTTCGACGGCCCGGCGCTGCAGGTGTCCAACGAGTATCCCGCCTGCTACGCCCGGGGCTTCTACGAGGGCCTGAAGGCGGCGGGGGAGACGGACGTGATCAGCCTGGTGCGCTGCGCCTGGGCGGGCAGCCAGCGCTACGGCGCGCTGACCTGGTCCGGCGACGTGTCCTCCACCTGGCAGGCCTTCCGTGAGCAGCTGCAGGCCGGCCTTTCGATGGGCATGGCGGGCATCCCCTGGTGGACCAGCGACATCGGCGGCTTCCTGGGCGGCGTGCCCGGCGATGCGGATTTCCGCGAGCTGCTGGTGCGGTGGTTCGAGTGGGCCTGCTTCTGCCCGGTGTTCCGCATGCACGGCGAGCGCCAGCCCTGGTACGACTACGACGAGGAACACCCCCGCTTTGTGGACAACGTGCTGCAGATCACCGGCGGCCAGCCCAACGAGGTCTGGAGCTTCGGCGAGGACGTGGAGAAGATCCTGGCGAAGTACCTGTTTGTGCGCGAGCGGCTGCGGCCCTACGTGCGCGAGGTGATGCGCGAGGCCCACGAGACGGGCGCGCCGGTGATGCGGCCCCTGTTCTTCGGCTTCCCGGAGGACATCGAGGCCTGGGGCGTGGAGGATGAATACCTGTTCGGCGCGGACCTGCTGGTGGCCCCGGTGCTGGAGAAGGGCGCGCGCAGCCGCCGCGTGTACCTGCCCGCGGGCGCGGCCTGGATGGACGCGAACACCGGCGAGATGTTCGAGGGCGGCCACAGCGTGGAGGCCAGCGCCCCGCTGGACGTGATACCGCTGTTCACCAGAAACGGCAGAGAGCTGAATATCGTTGGATGAACAAACAGCCGCCCGGCAAACGCTGCCGGACGGCTGTCGATCGAATTCGGTTACGCGCACTTGGTGTTCACGTGGCCCAGGCTGTTGAAGAAGTTCATCATGTAGCCCTCGTCCGCGCGGTTCATGCAGTACACCTCGTAGCTGTCGCCGTGATCGCGGCACAGCTCGCCGATGGCCACGTAGCGGGAGAGCACGCTCTTCAGGTTGAACTCCTCCCGACCGTCGGTGCTGCGCAGCAGCACGTCGTCGCGGCAATGGTTGACCGCATCGATCAGATTATCTATATCCTTCGCATTCTTCAGAAGCATCATAATATCGCATCCTTTCTGCGTTCATGTTCGCTGTACCGTTTCCCTCGGTACGAGAAATATTATACCCGCAGCGCTTGATTTTGCACGATGCTGCGGGTATAATTATTTCAGATGGAATTGTGCTGACAGCACAGCATAGGGGGTGACGCTGTGGATTTACAGACCTTCCTGGAGCATTTCATGAACATGGACGACCTGGCGCTGCTGGTGCGGGACGCCGCGGCGCTGTTCGAGTGCCCGGCGATGGTGGTGGACATGGCCTTTCACACGGCGGCCTGGCACTGCCCGGCGGATTTTGAAGACGTGCCCTTTCGCCAGTCCATCGACCGGGGCAGCCTGAGCTACGAGACGGGCAGCTTCCTGGCGGGCAGCGGGCACGTGCCCCAGTTCGTGACGCTGGAGGACAGCCCCTACCGGCGGCGCTTTTCGCTTTTGATCACCGGCGGCGTGCCGGTGGGCTACCTGATTCTGGTGGACGTGCGCGACCGGCTGGAGCGGGAGGACGCGCGGGTGTTCTCGGCGGTGGAATCGGCGCTGGCCAAGCAGCTGATGCTGGAGAGCAGCCGGGGCGGCACCGTGCAGAGCGCCGAGGAGGCGGTGCTGCAGCGCCTGCTGGACGGCGGCTTTACTGACGAGGCGCTTTTTGAGGTGCAGGCCGAGAGCGCCGGGCTGAAGTACATGGCCCCGAGGCGCATGGCGCTGGTGAACCTGGAGCTGTACCGGAATACCAACTGGTCGGAGAACGCCCTGCGCAGCACGATACTGGATTACTTTCCGATGTCCAGGCCCCTGGTGCACGACGGCAGCGTGGTGTTCTTCCTGAACAGCGACCCGGACATGGGCCTGTTCCAGAGCCTGTCGCGCCAGTTCAGCCTGCGGGTGGTGATCTCCGCGCCCGTCGGGCGGTTGTTTGCGCTGCCGCAGATCTATTCCGCCGCCCGCGCGCTGATGGAGGCGCTGCTGTCCCGGGTATCCAGGCCCTTCGCGGTGCTGTCCGAGCCCTACGGCGCGCTGTTGATGCTGCGCCAGCTGTCGGGCCGGAGCGAACTGATGCTGCCCTGCGTGCGGGCGCTGTCCGAGCGCGACAAGGCCGACGACACGCTGTACTGCCTGACGCTGTACACCTATCTGGCCTGCCACCACTCGCTGCAGGAGACCTGCGAGCGGCTGTACACCCACCGCAACACCGTGCTGTACCGGGTGCGCCGCATGAAGGAGGACTTCGACATCCCCATCGACGATCCCGACCTCCATCTGGGCCTGCTGCTCTCCTGCGCCCTGGCGCTGCTGGAGCAGGGGCGGGAGGACGTGTTCATGCCGGGGGTGAGCAGTGGCCAGTAGCATTTTTATAAGAATTTATTATTCCTGATTCGCAGAACCTGATTAAATCCCTATGTCAATGAGCGCCTTCCGCCCCGGTAAAGGATGCGGAAGGCGTAGATTTTGGCGGTTTTTCTCTGTTTTCGGGACACTTAATGCATTTTTGCCGTCTTGAGCGGCATCCATGCATATTTTTATCCATATCCACGATCAGCCATAACATGAATTTATCGAGAATAAAAATAATATAATTTGACTTTAGCCCATAACGTTTCTATAATGTTAGACCATAAAGCCGAGCGGGGGTGAGCTGTCATGAAGGATCGAGACGCGCAGGTTCGCGTTTTTGCAAACAGTCCCGTTTTCAGGGCCGTGCTTGCGCTGGTCATCCCCACGGTGATCAGCCAGATCATACTGGTGATCTACAATATGGCGGACACGTTCTTCATCGGGCTGACGGGCAGCGATGCGATGATCACGGCGGTCACCGTTTGCATGCCGGCGTTCATGTTCCTGTCGGCCATATCGAACCTGTTCGGCATCGGCGGCGCCAGCGTGATCGCGCGGGCGCTGGGGGCGTCGGATCTCCGGAAGGCGAAGCACACGGCGTCCTTTGCGTTTTGGGGCTGTGTGGCCGTCACGCTGGCTTACAGCGCCGGAGCGTATCTGATGATGGACCGCTTCGTGGACGTTCTGGGCGGCGGCGATCCCACCGTGCACGCCAGCGCGTGCAGGTATCTGACCTGGACGGTGACGCTGGGGGGCCTGGCGACGTCGCTGAACGCGCTGCTCGGCCACCTGGTGCGTTCGGAGGGACGTTCGATGCAGGCGGGCTTCGGCATTGCGATGGGCGGCGTGCTGAACATTGCGTTGGACCCGCTGTTCATGTTCGTGCTGCTGCCGCGCGGCAACGAGGTGCTCGGGGCGGCGGTCGCCACCACCCTGTCAAACGCGATCGCGGCGGCGTACTTCCTGTTGGTGATCTACCGCAACCGGGACAAATCGGTGCTCTCGCTGAAGCCGCGGCGCGCCTCGCTGGAGAACGGCATTCCGGCGGAGGTGCTCGCCACGGGGCTGCCGGCATGCCTGATGACGCTGTGTGAGAACATCTCCTACGCGGTGCTGGACAACCTGATGGCGCAGGCCGGCACGATGATGCAGGCGGGCCTGGGCGTGGCCAAGAAGGTGAACATGCTGGCGCACTGCATGGTTCGCGGCATGGCCCAGGGCGTACTGCCGCTGATCGGCTACTGCTACGCCGCCGGGAACTACCGGCGCATGAAGAGCGCGCTGCGCATATCCCTGACCATATCGGTGGCGCTGGCGAGCTGCTGCATGGCCGCATGCCTGCTCTTCAGCCGCGGCCTGATCGGCGTGTTTATTCAAAACACTTCGGATTCCCAGATTTTCGGCGCGCGCTTTTTGCGCATACTGTGCCTGGGCGGTCCGTTTTCCGCCTGTGCCTATACGTTCATATCCTTCTTCCAGGCGGTCGGCGAGAGCCGCAAGTCCTTTGTGCTGGCCATCATGCGCAAGGGCCTGCTGGACATTCCGATGATGTTCCTGCTGGCACGCACGATCCGGCTCTACGGGATCGTCTGGGCGACGCCCATCGCCGACCTGCTGTGCTGCGCGGCCTCTCTGGCGCTGTTCGTCCGCTTCGTTGCGCGGCTGAACAGCTATGCCTGCCACGACGTGTGCGCCGATACGGTGGCGGTCCACAGATAAGCCCATCGACCGCTACGTGTTCGTCACCCGCACCACCTGTATGTTGGAATATGAGGCCAGGTGGTTGATGACATCTGTGTAATTCAGCGTTCCGGGCAGGTGGAGCGTGTAGATGTTGGTGTAAACGTTTCGGTCTCCGGTGTTCTGGTTCGCCCGGCTCTCGATGTGGAAGTCCAGGTTCAGCACTTTGACGCCGGTCTCCTCGAAGAATTCGTTGATGAACTGCATGGTCTCCTTGCGGTTGACGAAGCACACCTCCACGCGCTTGAGCGTGTTGACGCGGATGATCTTCTGCAGCGTCAGCAGCACGGCGAGCACCAGCACGCAGCCGATCATGCTCATCCAGTAATAGCCGTAGCCGGTCGCCAGGCCCAGGCACGCGATGTTCCACACCGAGGCCGCGGTGGTCAGGCCGCCGATCTTGCGCTCCTGCATGAATATTGTGCCCGCGCCGAGGAAGCCGATGCCGCTGATGACCTGCGCGGATATGCGCCCGAAGTTGTAGGTGACATGGGCGCCGACGGAGGGATCTATATCGTGCATGTCATACATGAAGATGCACTCGGTCAATGCGACCATGCAGGCCCCCAGGCTGACCAGCACGTGGGTGCGCAGCCCCGCGGGGCGGTTTTTGTACTCGCGCTCCATGCCGACGATGCAGCCGGTCAGTATGGCGACGAATATCCGTATCGCGACCTCCAAAGGCGTGATCGGATTGGCGACGATCAGTTGTGACAGCATTTGGGATCCCTCCTGTGAATGCGCATGTCTTTATTTTATTATATCAGATGAAAGTATAAAAAGCCATATGGGAAAACCATAAAATTTTATATTTATTTAACTTTTTATGTACAACCCGATAACCGACGCTTTTTCAGGTTGATTTATCTACTGAAATGCAGTATTATGGTATCATATGGTAAATATGCAGGTTCATCGGGGCTCTGAGCGCCGCTTTGGGGGTGAAGCGCTTGTCGGACGACGAACTGTACCGCCGGTATCTGGCGGGCGATTCCCCGGCCTTTGACGCGCTGATCGCCAAGTACTCCGGGCGGCTGGTGCTGTACCTGGAGGGCCTGACCCGCGACGTGCGCGACGCGGAGGACCTGGCCATCGAGAGCTTCGCGGCGATCCTCGCGAAGCGCCCCGCCATACGGCCGGGCGGCTTTCAGGCCTATCTGTACAAGGCCGCGCGCAACCGCGCCACGCGCTTTCACATGCTCCGGCGGCGGCTTCCGGTCTTCGGCCTGGAGGAGGCGCAGCTTTCGGAGGCACAGAACGCGCGCCCGGAGGACGAATTTCTGAAGGACGAGCGCCGCCGCGCGGTGCAGCGGTGCCTTGCCAACATCGACCCGGAGCCCCGGGAGGCGCTGTGGCTGGTGTACTTTGAAGAGATGAGCTATGTCCAGGCCGCCTCGGTGCTGGGCGTGAACGCGAAGCGGATCGACAATCTGCTGGTTCGGGGAAAGCGCCTGATGCGCGCCGAGCTGGCGAAGGAGGGGATCACCGATGCCCGCGAATGAAGCGGCGCTGGCCGGCGCGCTGGGGTATGTGGCCGTGGTCGTCGTGGCCTTTTTGCTGGGCGTGGCGTTGACGGCGCTGTGCATGGCGCTGCGCCGGCGGCGCGGCGGGAAGGACGGCAAAGAGTGATCGAGATCGTCGAAAACGCCGTCCAGCTGGCGCTGCTTGCGGTCTGCATCGCCATATCCGGCAGAAACGCGGCGCGCAGCCGCGACAGGGCCGACGTGATACTGGTGATGTTCTTCGGCAGCTACGCCCTCGGCGATCTGTACTGGCTGCTGTACCGCGTGTTCTACGGCGAGACGCCGCAGCTGTTCTACGTGGCGGACCTGAGCTGGTACGCCGCCTATCTGTTCCTGTACCTGCTGCTGCAGGAGCTCTCCGACCCCGGGGAGCGCAGGGTGCGCCATCCCGCGCTGCTGCTGTTTCCGGCGTTTGCCGCGGTGATGTGCGCCTTCTATATGAAGTGGGGCGACTATCTGGGCAACGTCATCTCCGCCGTGCTGATGACCATGCTGACGGTCCACGCGGCGCGGGGGCTGCTCTGGCTGAGGGGCCGGCCCCAGGCCGCGCGGCGGCGGGCGCTGTATATCGTCGTGCTGATCTTCTGCGCCATCGAGTACGGCGACTGGACCACCTCGTGCTTCTGGTCCGGCGACACCTGGCGCAACCCCTATTTCTGGTTTGACTGCCTGCTGACGCTGAGCTTCGCATTCTTCCTGCCCGCGTACAGAAAGGCGGTGCCGGCGTGACGTACATCGAGAACATATTCTTCTGCCTGGCCGCGCCGGTGCTCGTCGCGGTGTTCTGCACCGGTGGGCCGCGGCGGCGCTCGCTGCTGTTCTTGCTGGCGGGCATGACGACCTGCCTGCTGTCCTCCTACATCAATTCCTTCTGCGCCGCGGCGCTTGAGGCCGGCGCGCTGTCGGCCGCCGTGGAGATCGCGCCGGTGATCGAGGAGATCATGAAGCTGATGCCGGTGTTCTTCTTTCTGCTGGTGTACGAGCCCGACGACCGGAAGATCGCCGGCGAGGCGCTGATGGTGGCCGTGGGCTTTGCAACGCTGGAGAACGCCTGCTTTCTGATCATCAACGGCGCAAACAGCACGTTCCGCCTGCTGATCCGGGGCTTTTCCACCGGGGCCATGCACGTGGCCTGCGGCGCGATCACGGCCATCGGCCTGTCGTGCGCGTGGGACAGGCGGTCCCTGCGCGTGGTCAGCGCGCTGGGCGCGCTGTGCCTGGCCATCACCTGGCACGGCATCTACAACGTGCTGGTGGACCAGACCGGCGCGGCGGCCTGGGTCGGCTACGCGCTGCCGGTGCTGACCGGCATGGTGGTCGTGCCCCTTAGGCGGCGGTTCTTTGCGACGGACGGTGAATGAGTCATGGGGACGGTTCTACTGACTCATTGCACAAAGGCAATGAGTCAGTAGAACCGTCCCCATGACTCATGTAAATTTTTTTCTCTCTCCCCAAGGAAAACCTTGGGTTTTTGTATCTTATAAGGTGAAAGGGTATATCTGTGTGCATGCGCAGGCCCATCTGTTCCACGGGAGGTGGAAAAATGAGATCGACCGATGAGATGACGCTCGCGATCCACGCGCGGGCGAAGGCGCTCAGGCGCGCGGAAGAAAACAGGAGAATCGCGCTGCTGGGCGGGGCCGGCACGGCGCTGGGCCTGACGCTCGTGGCGCTGATCGGCGCGCTCGGCGGGCTGCAGCACCGGGCGACCACTGCGGGCTACGAGGGCGCGTCGCTGGTGGCCGACAGCAGCGGCGGCTATGTGCTGGCGGCGGTGGCGGCGTTCATGGTGGGCGTGATCGTCACCGTGATCTGCCTGCGCCTGAAGGAAAAGAACCGAAAATGACGGCGACGGACGGGAGGGATTGCTCATGAAGCGATGGATCGCAATGATGCTGGCGCTCCTGCTGCCGTCGCTTTTTGCCGGCGCGAGGGGGGAAGGGACCGCCCTTTCGCGGGATCCCGCCGCCATCGGGGCGCTGGCCGCGTCGGTGGTGCGGCTGGAGGTGTACGACGCCGGGGGCGACAGGATCGGCACGGGCAGCGGCTTTGCCGCCTTCGATCCGGCGGTGCTGGTCACCGCGCGCCACGTGCTTGTGAACATGGATCACCTGATCGCCACGCGGGACGACGGCACGACCTTTCGGATCGACCGGGCGCTGGACGCGAACGAGGACGCCGACGTGGCGATCCTGGCGCTGCCGGAGGACGCGGACCTGACGCCGCTGCCCGTATCGACGGGCGAACCGTTGCGGGGCGAGGCGGTCACCGCCATCGGCAGCCAGTTCGGCCTGGTGAACCTGGTGGCGCTGGGCAACGTGTGCGGCCTGTGGCGGACGGATACGGTGGACTGGATCCTGTTCACCGCGCCGGTCTCCGCCGGCTGCAGCGGCGGGCCGCTGATCAACGACCGGGGCGAGGTGATCGGCGTGATCACCGGCACCTATGACAAGGGGCAGAACCTGAATCTCGCCGCACCGACGCGGGCGGCGCTTGAGCTTGCGGATACGACGACCATCGAGGGAGGGCATTCAAAATGAAGCGCAACCGGACAATGAAGCGGCTGCTGGCCATGCTGCTGACGATCGTACTGACGACGGTTTGCCTGCCCGCGCAGGTGCTGGCGGAGGCGCTGACGCCGTCGGGCGATCCGGCCGACTCGGCGAACGCGGTCACGGCACAAAGCGCCGCGCCGGAGGGCGACGCCGCGGAAGAGACCACGGTCTATTACGAGGTCAGCTTCGCGCTGCCAGGCAGCGCGACGGCGGAGGAGGCGGAGAAGACCACCCTGCCGGAAACGCAGATGCTGCCCGCGGGCACGGCCCTCGCCAGCATCGCGACGCCGCGCCAGATCGGGTCGGTGTTCCTCGGCTGGTACTACGACGAGGCGCTGACGCGCATGGCGGGCCCGAACGACACCGTCGGGGCCAACCTGACGCTCTACGCCCGGTTCGGCATCCGCGAGGACTTGGAGGGCGAGTACGCCACGGACTACATCGCCGTGGAGGACGTCGCCCCGGAATACCGGGTGCTGGTGAGCGCCCACAACCTGACGGCGGACGACATTCGCGGGCGCCTCGCCGTGCGCGACGTCTCCCGCGGCGGCGAGGCGATCGACTTCACCGTCGAGGAGGTCGTGGAGGAGCAGCCGGAGCCGGTGCCGGAGGAGCCGTTCAGCCTGGACGCGCTGGCGCTGGACGAGGAAACGCGCGCCGGCGTCGAGGAGCTCGTCCAGCGGAAGGCGAGTAACCCGGAATACGCCCTCGGCGCCGCCCTGCGGGAGCTGGAGCTCGATCCGGAAACGGTGGACGCCATCCTCAAGGGCTGCGCGCCCGAGGAATACGAGGCGGAGCAGTCCGTCAACTGGATGGACGCCGATATGATGGTCCTGGCGGAGACGGCCGGCCTGAGCGGCGACTTCTCCGGCCTTTTGGACCTGAACGCGGTGTACGGTCTGGAGGACGACGACAGCCCCGAGCGCTATTGGCGCGAAGAGCTGGAGCTGGAGCCCGAGCAGGTGCTGCTGCTGTCGGACATCGTTCGCGAAATGAACGCGCGCGCCTGGGCGAATATCCATACCTTCGCGATCACGCCCTCAAGCGGCGCGTGGAAGCCGGGCGACACCCAGCAGGTGGAGATCCTCGACACCGAATGCCTGCGCTTCATCGACGGCGGCGAGGAGGCATCCGACGCAATCCTGTATTATAACCTCACCGTACCGATGGTGGAATTCGACAACCTGAAGCTGAACGACGACGTGGTGTTCGTGCCGCTGAGCGACGTCGAGGGCGTCGGCAGCCTCACCGGCATCTATAACCTGGTGACCGGAGAGGATCAGCAGGTTCAGACCATGACCGACGAGAACGTGCTGACCACCGACGCCGACCTGGCCCCGGGCATGACCGTCGCGGTGTACGACGGCACGCTGAACAGCGACAACACCGTGGACGGCGACGTGGGCTACTTCCGGATCGTCAGCGACCTGGGCGGCGGCCGTTACGGCTACACCGGCGCGGAATTCACCGACGTCATCAACGTGCCGCATGTGTTCCCGCTGGCCGACGACGGCAGCTTTGACGACGGCGTGGTCACCGTCAGCGCCGAAACGCTGGCCTTCACCGACCCGATCTACAAGGAGCTGGGCTTTGACGCGGGCACGCGGATGAGGGTCGGCGATTTCGTGTACTTCTATTCGGGCCGCCCCGCTTCCGTTGCCGAGCTTGACGAGCGCGGCGTCGGTCGCATCACCGATCTCGCCCCGGAGGGCGACGGGCTGCGCGTGGCCTACGATCCGGCCACGATGAACGACATCCATACCTCGGCCGACATGTACGTCAAGATTCCTCAGCTGGACATTCCGCTGAACGACTATGACCAGGAGGGCATCCGCCAGGCGATGCTCCGGCAGGTGGAGGAGAGCGGCTTCGTCGAGTCTGCCGGCCAGTATGTCACCGGCCTGATCTGCGGCGAGGAGGTCCTGCCCGACGATCCGGAGATGGCCGACGCGCTGAAGAAGATGACCTTCAATACCGACGACGGCGGCGAGATGTCGCTGGACGAGCTGCGCGCGCTGGCCGGAGGCGCCAGCCGCGTTGAGGTCTCCAACCCGGAGGTCAGCTTCAAGCTGTCGCTGGGTCTGGAGCACTTCCACGGCACGGGCATCCGCGCCGTGGTCACCGCGGGCTTCACGATCTCCATCGCGCTGAACGGCAACAACAAGATCGAGATCCAGCTGGTCGCCGCGCTGGAGCAGGAGATCGTGCTGGGCGTTGACGTCAATGTCGAAACGGAATGGGACGTCATCATACTCAAGGAGGTCACCATCGACGCCTCGGCGCGCGCCGGCACGTTCACCGGCTTCGGGGCCCAGGCCACCGTGATGACCAAATCGGACAACCCCAGCGAGGACGCGGAGTGGAACAGGCTGCTGGAGACCACGGGCGCCAACCTGGGCGACAAGAACGTGGGCACCCAGCTGCTGGACATGGGCACCAAGCTGGAGACGATGTCCAAGAACCTGGACAAGGTCCAGAACGGCGGCACCGCCTCCAAGAGCCGGGGCCAGGCCGGCGCCTTCGGGGCCAGCGGCGATCACGACGGCCCGGAGGCCGCCAGCGCCGGCGGCGACCTTCCCGAAAAGTATTCGGCGATGCTGGACAACGACGCGGAGTACATCAACCTCGTCGAGCAGGAGGTGCTGTACATCTCCGTGTCGCCCGGGCCGCTGAAGGTGGTCAACTTCAGCATCGGGGCCTACCTGATCGTGGCCTTCAAGCTGAACGCCATGATCGGCTTCAGCCTGTCCTACGGCAACGCCAAGCAGTTCTGCTATCACATCAAGGCCATCGCGAAGGAGGCCACCAGCACCACGGTGGACCTGGAGAAGCCGAACTTCCGCGCGGACTTCTTCGTGTTCGGCATGATCGGCCTGCGCGTGGGCGCCAAGCTGGACGTGCGCGTCGGCCTGCTGAGCACCAAGTTCGATTCCGTCGGCATCACCGCGGAGCTGGGCCTGTACGCCGAGCTGTACGGCTTCCTCTACGTGTTCTACACGTGGCGCCAGGGCGAGGGCTCGAACAGCGGCGCGATGGGATCGATGCTGTTCGAGGTCGGCACCTACCTCGAGGTCAACTTCAAGGCGCAGCTGGGCGACGGCAAGCTGGAGAAGGAGATCGAGCTGTACTCCACGAAGTGGCCGCTGCTGCAGCTGGGCGACACGTCGGTGGTCGTCCCGCCCACGGCCTCGGGCGACTGGGACGACCAGCTGCCCGACATGCTGGAGATCCCCCAGGGCAAGAACACCGTGAAGGTTCCCGACGAATTCTACGGCGTGGACATGATGGCCCTGGATTCCGGCGACGTGGAGCGCGAGAACCAGGACAGCAGGAAGGTCAGCGACGTGGCCTATACCTTCACGGTCAACGGCAGGACGTACACCCAGTACAACGAGGAGAACTTCGACGTGGCCTGCTACGACCTCACCGAGAAGAACGGCGCGTTCACCGAGAACCACTCCTTCCAGTACCTGCCCGCCACCAACGAGATCTATGTCAAGCCCGTGGACAGCACCAAGGACGAGCTGTGGGGCATGGTGGTGCTGACCTTCAGGAAGACCCAGGGCTTCGGCTTCAGCACGGTGGACATCCGGCGCTACATACCCGTGCACTGGAAGGGCGACCCCTGCAGCGCGCGTGTGGAATACTACGTGCAGCGCGATGATGGCAAGACCTATCCGACGTGGAAGGAGGGCAACTCCGCCTACAACGACGAGGGCTACGACCTGGTGATGGAGGGCGAGTTCGACGGCTTCGACGGCATCGAATACGACCTGCTGGTCACCCAGGAGTTCTGCAACCGGTTCCCGGGCACCCGCCTGAAGTGGGTCGATTTCCCGGATATGTACCTGATGGAGGAGAAGGTGAAGCAGGCCGACAAAGAGGCGGCCGACGCGGAAGCGCTCTACAAGCAAAAAGGCGGCATCAAATACTACAACTACTGGCAGAACAAGAAGAAGGTCGCCGACCAGCTGTTTGACATCTGCTACAACTACGAGTGGGACGTCTATAACTGCATCCGCGACCAGAAGGGCACCATGCACTTCATGATGGTCAAGAACGAGACCGTCGTGAAGGTGTACTACGATATCCGGAAATACCAGGTGCCCTGCTACGTGACGGATGAGAGCGGCCTCTCCATGAACGGTTTCCTCAACAGCTACTGGACGACGATCCGGAAGGACGCCAACCTGCTGGAAACGGGCGAGGCGCTGACGGAGAACTGGCTGAAGAAGACCCCGGAGTACGTCATCAGCCAGTGGTACTACTATGACAACGGCCGGAGCAACGTGGGCCTCAACCTGCAGGACGTGATCAAGCACAGGAGCGAATGGAAACCCGTCAACAAGGACACCGTCATGCCGGATGGCTACATCGCTCTGATCGGCTTGACGAGCGACGTTCCGTTTACCGTCAAGTGGGTGGACAGGGATGTCGTCGTCAAGGAGGTAAAGCAGACCTACATGAGCTATATCCCCGACCCGCCCGAGATCACGCGCCCGGGATACAGGCTCTGGTGGCGCAGGAGCGACCTCTACTCCAACAATTACTATATGCCGAGCTTCTGGAAGAGCGGCTGGAGGATGCCCAACCACGAGGTGACCTTTACCGCTGTATGGACGACCACGCAGCAGACCGTGACCTGGCAGGTGGGCGACGAGACCTGGCAGACCCAGCGGTATACCGAGGAGCCCATCGTGACGGAATGGCCCGCGCTGTATCGCGGCACCGACAGGAATCGCCGGGGCAAGACCGTCGAAAAGGAAGGCTACGATCTCACCTGGCGCATCCGTATCAAGGACCAGGAATACGACTTTGATCCCACCGCCGAATCCGGCGGCGGCTCCGGCGTCGACATGGGCAGCCTGATGAAGATGCCCGGCTACGACGTCACGCTGATCGGCACCTATACCGCGAAGCAGTATACGGTCACCTGGATGAAGGACGACCAGGTGATCCGGCAGGAGACGCTGGATTACGGTACGCGCCTGACCCCGCCCGAGGTGGCGCTCGGGGACGACGAGGCGCTCGTGTGGACGCTGGACGGCAATTCCCTGAAATCGGGCGCCACGGTTCCCGCGAAGGACGCCGTCATCGTCGCCAGCACCCACGTCCACGACTGGGCGCAGATCCAACATAAGGCGTCGACCTGCTCGAAGGCCGGAGAAGACAGGGACAAATGCTCGATTTGCGGACAGATCCGCAAGACGGCGCTGCCCCTCGACCCCGAAGCGCATTACTGGATCCGCAATGGCTATGAACCGGCCAACTGCGTTACGCCTCGGATCACTCACTATGAGTGCCAGTACTGCCACCAGAAGAAGGACGAGCAAACGGGCGAGGTGACCCCGTACAACCACGCCGATTACCATTACGTGCCCGCGGTCGAGCCCACCTGCGTCAAGGACGGCGTCTACGCGCTCAGCTACTGCACCGCCTGCGGCTACAGATCGGGCGGCGAGGTCATACCGGCCACCGGCAAACATAATAAAAAGTGGGAGCAGGTCTCCGTTCAGAGCTGCACGACCAAGGGCATATGGCGCGCCACCTGCTCCGTCTGCGGCCTGGTCGAGGAGTCCGTCAGCGAGCCGCTCGGCCACGAATGGGGCAAAGTAACCTATACATGGGCCGACGATTTCAGCACCGTCACCGCCACGCGCACCTGCGCGAGGGACAACAGCCATGTGGAGACCGAGACGGTGGTTCCCACCATGGAGGTCACACAGGCGCAGAGCTGCACGTCGATGGGAAGCTACCTGTACACGGCGACCTTCACGAACAGCGCGTTCGTGAAGCAGCAGAAGGGCAGGAACGCCCCCAGGCTCGGCCACGATTGGGGCAAAGCCACCTATACATGGTCGGGCGACAACAGCAGCGTGACGGCGACG
>JAFYBB010000058.1 GCA_017540445.1 Clostridia bacterium
CCCTGGGTGCGCTTCCAGATCAGCGCCGTCAGCAGCACATACAGCGCCGTGACCGCCGACATCTTCAATATCATCGAAAGCATTGGGTCCTCCCCCATTCCCGCGTTTTCTCTACGGCGACGCCGGGCATTGTTTTATCCGTTCCCGTATCGCCATCCGTGCTCGCCGTGGTAGATCATCAGCCTCGTCATGCCGCCGTCCGCGCAGATGTTCTCGCCGGTGATGAAGCCCGCCTGATCGGAGCACAGGAACAGCGCCAGCGCCGCGATGTCCTCCGGGCTGCCCACGCGCCCCACCGGCTGCTGGGCCGCGTCCGCGCCGTCGATGCGCGAATCGGTGGTGTCGATCCACCCCGGCGAGATGCTGTTCACCCGCGCCCGGCCCGCCAGGCTGATCGCCAGCGCGTGGGTCAGCGCGGCGATGCCGCCCTTGGCCGCGGTATAGCTCTCGGTCTGCGGCTGGCTCATCCGGTCCCGGGACGAGGACAGATTGATCACGGCCGCGCCCGGGGCAAAGTGCGGCGCCAGCAGCTTCGTCAGGTAGAACGGGGCCGTCACGCCGATGGCCATCGCGCGGGAGAAGTCCTCGAACGTACAGTCGTCGATCCCCTTCATCGGCGGCGGCGCGTTGTTGACGAGACAATCCACCTGGCCGCTCCGGGCGACGACCTGTGCCGCGAAGCGCTCCAGCACCCGGGGATCGGCGATGTCCCCCACGAACCAGTCGCCCGGCCGCGCGTCGATGATGTGGACCGCAGCGCCCTCGGCGCGAAACGCCCGGGCGATGGCCCTGCCGATGCCGTGGGCGCCGCCCGTGACCACGGCGACCTTCCCGTCAAAGCGCCCGTTCATACCCATGCCCCTCTCCGCCGTTTTCCGCGCCGCTTTTCAAGCGCAGCGCACATACTGCCGCAAGACATTCTACCACACCGGCGCGCCGATTGTCTATGGCATTTTCACTTCTTTTAACGATCCCGCGGCAAAAAAACGCGGGCGGGGTTTCCCCCGCCCGCAGGCTCCGCCTCTTGGCGGCCTCGCAGAACCGTCAGCGGCTCATGTAGCGGTCGTAGGCGGTCTGGTAGGCGTTGATGACCTCGTCCACGCTCAGCGAGTGCAGCGTCTCGACGAAGCTGTCCAGGTTGTCCAGATCCTCGAGGCCCATGATGAACTTGACGGTCATCTCGTTGACGTAGGTCTCGATGTCGCCGTAGTAGTCGCCGTAGACCTCCTTCTCCTCCTCGTTCAGCGTGACGCCCGCCGGGAAGGAGTAGCTGTAGTCGTTGTTGGTGTCCCACACCTTGCCGTTGGCAAACACGGATTCGTCGAACTCGCGGCCCAGGTTGGTCTCGAAGGGCCAGCTGATGAAGGCGGCGTAGGCGCTCATCATGTGGGTGGAGGTGCCCAGGTCGTTGTTCATGATCAGGTCGGTGAACTTCGGCTCGCCGTCGACCAGCTCGTAGCTCTTGCCCTCGGTGCCGTAGTTGCACAGCATGAAGCCCTCGTCGGTGTACAGCTGGTCCAGCAGCTGCAACGCCAGCTCGGGGTTCTTGCAGGCGGTGGTGATGACCGCGGACTTGGCGATGGTCGCGCCGCCCTTGATCTGGCCGTAGTGCAGCTGCTGGCCGGGCTCGAGCACCGGATACGGCACGGGCACGAACTTGAAGTCGGGATCAACGGCGGCGCCCAGGCCGTTGATGTAGTCCAGCACGCCGCCGTGCTCGCTGGTGGCGGAGCACAGGTTGCTGCTCATCATGGCGATGCCGTCGTCGAAGGTCACGGTGGAGGTGAAGTCGGGGTCGATCAGGCCCTCGGCGTACCACTGGGCCATCAGCTTCACGTAGTCGCGGTAGCCCTCGGTCAGCGGGCCGTACTGCACCTGGCCGTCCTTCACGAAGAAGTTGCCGCCCTGGGCCACGTCGCCCATGCCGAACTCAAACGCGGCGTTCAGCGCGTTGTACTTGCTGATGCCGGTATAGGCCAGGCCGAAGCCGCGGGTCATGCCCAGCTCGTCCTTGGCGCGGGTCAGGTACTCGTGCCAGTCCTCGAAGGTCACGGGCATCTCCATGCCCAGCTTGTCCAGCACGTCCTTGCGGATGATCAGGCCGCACTGGGTCTCGCCCTCCTTGTCCATGTAGGGCATCTGGCAGAAGAAGGGCATCCGGCCGCTGTCGGTGACGGTGTTGATCAGGCGGTACTGGCTGAGGTGGCGGGCCGCCTCGTAGTTGGGCGCGTACTGCTCGACCATGTCCTTCAGGTCGATGATGATGCCCTCGTCGATGGCCGCGTCGCCGCCCTTGCTGTAGAAGTTGTCAAAGCCGATGATGATGTCGGCGTACTTGCCGGAGGTCAGCATCAGCGAGAAGTTGTTGTCGCCCTCGCCCACCGGCGGAACGATCAGGTTGATGTGCACGCCGGTCTTCTCCTCGAGGGTCTTGAGGATGTCCAGGTTCTGGATGTCGCCGACGACGTTGGTGACGTCGTGGGAGGAGATGTCGCACCAGATGGAAATCGTCACGGGCTCGTCGGTGAGGCGCTGGATCTTCGTGCCGTCCGGGGAGGCGTGATCGGCCAGGGTCGGCCACTGGACTTCCTCGGCAAAGGCGGCGCCGAGCAGCAGCATTGCGACGATCAGTATGCAGAGTACGCGCTTCAACATGGGAAAAACTCCTTTCATAGTCGAGAATACCAGGTGCTGTGCACTGTTGACAGCCGGACGCCCGGCTGCCGGGTACGTGGTTGGGTCCGCCGGTTCAGAGCACCGGCAGGTCGATGAACGCGCGGGCCGCGCCGCCAAAGTGCAGCGTGGTGCGCGAGGCGACGGCCTCCCCGTCCGCCGCGGGGCGGGCGCAGGTGCCGTGGTTGACGTCGTACTTGGGAAAGGCGCTGCCGCAGAACTCGGCGGCCAGCCGGTGGCCGCGCCCGAGCGTGTAGCGCACGTGCCCCAGCAGCACCTCGATCTCCCGCTTTTCGCCGGGAGACAGGGGCTCTCGCGTCCAGCCCCGAGCGTAGCTGGCGCGGGTGGCGCCGTCGCAGACGCGAAAGCAGGTCCCGTCCGGCGCCACGTCCATCAGGCAGAGCATGATGTCCGCGTCCCGGGCGGTGGCGGACACCGTCACCGTGGCTCTGACAAGCCCGCAGACGGGCAGGTCCGCCTGCAGCGGCGCGCTGGTGAACAGCAGCGCCCGGCCGTCGCCGTCTGAAAACGGCGCGGAGCGACCGTAGCCCCGGTAGGGCAACGGGTTGCGGGGGTCGTGGCTGAACGACGCGGTGCCCGGCGCGCCTGCCGCCTCCGAGAGCGCGCCGCCCTCGGTGAGGTAAAAGCGCGCGGCTTTGGGGGCTTCGGGCCACCGATCGCCCTCAAAGGGCGCGCCGCCTGAGATGTCAAAGCATCGCACCGGCGGGAACTTTGGCGCGGGCCCGCCCTTCAGCCAGTGGTCGAACCAGGCGACGATCTCCGCCTGCAGGTCCACGGCGTACACGCCGTTCTCCAGGGCGCTGTCGGGCCGGGCCGGGGGCTCTCCGGGCTTCCAGGGGGCCACCAGCACGCGGCTGTCGACGCCGGCGCGACGCTGGGTCATGCAGTGGTCGATCAGGGGCGTCCGCGAGGAGTCGTACCACCCGCAGACGTAGAAGGCGGGGGTCCTGACCCCGGTCAGGTCCGCGTCGCGGCCCTCCTTGTGCAGAAGGTCGAAGTCGTCAAAGCCCTCCAGCAGGTGCCGCCGGTAGTCCCGCAGCAGCTGAAAGGGCGTGTCCCGCAGCGCGGGCATGCGCTCAAGCGGCATCACCGACAGCTGGCTGAGTGGGTAGTCCCCCAGCCACTTCAGCAGCTTCGGCAGCATCTCGCTTGTGGTCGCCTCGTCGTAGCGGCCGTCCCGAAGCCGGTTGACCAGGCGGCTCATGCACCAGCCCACGTGGGAGGCGAACAGGAAGCCCCGGTTGTCGCAGTCCCGGTTGATGGAGACGCTGGTCTGCATCGGGCAGATCGCCCGCAGGTGCGGCGGCGCCTCCAGTGCGGCCATCAGCTGCAGATACCCGGCGTAGTAGCTGCCCACCATGCCCACGTCCCCGGTGCACCAGGGCTGCGCGGCCAGCCACTCCACCGTGTCGTAGCCGTCCGGGCCGTCGGCGGTGAAGCGGTCGAATTCGCCGTCGGACTCGCCCAGGCCGCGCACGTCCTGTATGAACACGGCGTAGCCGCGGCGCACATAATACGAAGGGTCGTACTGCTGGAAACTGCGGCCCATGTCCCGCTTGCGGAACACCGTGCGCAGCAGCAGCACCGGCCAGCGCCCGTCCCCTGCGGGGCGGTACAGGTCGCCGCGCAGCAGTACGCCGTCGCGCATCGGCGTTTCGAGGTCGTACAGGCAGAGCATGCCGGCGCTCATCCGAACACCTCGTTCTCCCTCGGGCGGATGGGCAGCCACTGTATGAACACCTCCAGCCACCGATCCCAGAAGTCGAAGAAGTGGATGCCGTCGCTGTTGAAGAACACCACGTCGTAGGGGTTCGGCAGCGTCGTGAAGTAGCGCAGATCCTCGCGCTCGGCGTTGTAGCAGCCGTCCTGGCGGCCGCAGCAGGCGAATATCTTCGGCAGCGGCTTGCCGCTCTCGGAGGCCAGGCGGGCCAGGTAGCGGTTGTCGTTGTCGGTATCGTGGCACTTGCTCAGGTCGCCGTCGTCCACGCCGAACACCTGCCAGCGGATGAAGTTCAGCGGGTGGCGCTGGCCGCCGGGGATCATCGGGCCGATCATGTCGATGAAGTTGGCGCTGGAGAATATGCCCATCGCCGCGTACTTCTCGGGCTTGGTGAAGCCCAGCTTCATCGTGCCGTGGCCGCCCATGCTCATGCCGCCGACGAAGTTGTCCTCCCGCAGCGGGGAGACGGGCATCTGGCTGTAGATCATCCGGGGCAGCTCCTCGGTGACGTAGTCAAAATAGCGCCCGCCGTCGGTATTGGCGTAGAAGCTGGTCTCCACCGAGGGCATGACCACCGCAAGGCCCCGGTGCTGGGCGTAGCGCTCCACGGCGGTGAAGCGCTGCCACATCGAGCAGTCGTCGGTGGCGCCGTGCAAAAGCCACAGCACCGGGAACTTGCCGTTGTCCAGCCGGCGCTTCTCGGAGCGCTCCGGCAGTATCACGTTGACCGGGACCATACGGGTCAGACATTCGGAATACAGATCCATTCTGATGAGTGACATCTTATCGCCTCCGATCCTTCAAAACCGTATCCAGGAATTCGCGGATCCACTTGTCCCTGAATGCGTCGCTGTGCCCGCCGGGCTCCGTGTGGAACTCGTAGCGGAAGGGATTGCCCTCGAAGCTCTCGAAGAAGGCCTTCAGGCCCAGGCCCACCGGATAGGCGTGGTCCTCGGTGCCCACCGCGTGGAACACGCGGGGCACGGGCTTGCCCTCGGCGATGATGTTGCGCGCGTTCAGCAGCACGTCGTGCTCCGGGTTGCCGGCCAGGTCGCCGGTGTCCTCCACGCCGAAGTTGACCATGTTCACGCTCATGTGCCCCGGGCCGCCCGGCGCGGAGGGGCCGCCCGCGGACTTGGGCCGCAGGTGCTCCAGCGGGATGATGGAGCTTGCGGAGATCACGCCGATGGTGCCGTACTGCTCCGGGCAGCGCATGCCCAGCGAGATCGCGCCGCTGCCGCCCAACGAGAACCCGGCGATGTACTGGTCTTCCCGGGCCCGGGAGAGCCTCGGAAACATGTGGTGCACGATTTGGGGCAGCTCCTTGGTCAGGAAGTCGAAGTAATCGGCGCCCCAGTACATGTTGCAGTAGCGGCTGTAGCCGGCGTGGGGCATCACCACGGCGATCTGATGTTTGTCGGCGTAGCTGCGGATGCGCGTCATGTGCAGCCAGTCGTTCTCGTTGCCGCCGCCGCCGTGCAGCAGCCACAGCACCGGAAAATCGCCCTCGGTTCGATCGTCCGGCAGTATGACGTTCATGGCGTCGTGAAGCAGCAGAACTTCCGAGCGGAAGTTGATCTGCATCAGCGTATTCATCCTCTTTGATCGCTCCCTTCTGGATGGTCTCGGTTCGCCCGGAATCCGCCGCCCCGGCCCGGGCGCGGCAGATTCCCGTTAAGCGCAGTATAGCAACGGTTAAAACAAAGTGTCAAGCCGCAGGTTTTCCCACGGGACTATCCATTTTTACGGTACACGGCGGCGGATGTTAAATTTGGATACCCATCGGTAAAAAAACAGACATTCCGCCGCCCGCCTTCGGTTGACAACGCCCCCGCGGCGGGGTATGATATACGGGAACACTATCGCGCCGGGGCACATCCCCGGCGATGGGAACGGCGCTATGAAACACAGCCTCTGGAAATCCCGGACCTTTCGGTTCTGGATCGTCTGCTATCTGATCGTGCTGCTGATCCCGCTGGCCTTCAGCGGGGTCCTGCAGGCGCATACCTCGAAGAACCTGCGCGCCCGCGCCTACGAGGACGGGAGCCACTCGGTGGACCTGCTGGCCCGGGTCACCGACGAGCGGCTCTCCGCCCTGTTCAACATGGCCAACACCGTGTGCGGGGCCTCCGACATCATCAAGCTCCGCTTCATACAGCTGCCCTTTGACGCCGCGAAGTACTACGAGATCCACAAGCGGGCCGAATTCCTCTCCAACTTCTCCGCCTACGTCGACATGGTCAGCGGCTGCTACGTCTACTGCGACAACCTGGGCTGCATACTCGACGCCCACCACATCTACACCCGCGACAACCAGTACAGCCGGGTCGTCACCCAGCAGTTCGGCCTGGAGGAGGACGCCTTCGAGGCGCTGATGGGCGCGCGCCACACCGGGGATTTCTGCCTGACCGGGAGCGGGCGGCTGCTACTGATCAAGAGCGTCTCGTCGGGCATGAAGTTCAGCCGCCCGCCGCTGACGGTGATACTGGTGCTGGACACCGCCAGGACCCGGGCGCTGTTCGACCTCACCGGCAAGAACTGGCAGGGCCGGGCGCTGATGCTGCTGCCGGAATCCGCCCTGGCCAGCGGCGAGGGCGACGGGGAGTGGCTGTCGTCCGAGGCGCGGCTTATGCCGGACGGCGACAGCGTGGTGGTCGCCCAGCAAAGCGCGGTGATGGAGGGCGTGCGCTACGCGCTGGTGATCCCCCAGTCCCGGCTGCTGGCGGACGCCAAGAGCAGCCTGCTGCTGTTTCTGTGGTTCACGCTGTGCACGCTGGCCCTGGGCGGCGCGCTGGCGCTTCTGCTGGCGCACCACAACTACAAGCCCGTCCGGGAGCTGTCCCGCACCATCGAGGCCAACGAGGAGGGCGGCGGCGCGTTTTCGGCGATCTCCCGGCGCTTCGGCGAGCTTCGGGAGGAGCTGGCCCGCCTGTCGGTGATCGAAAACCGGCAGATCTTCGAGGCCCTGCTCAGCGGCAAGCTGTACCGGCTGGAGCCGGAGCAGCTAAAGCAGCTGCGGGGCACCATCGGCGGCGACCTGTTCATCGCCGTGCTGCTGGAGCCGGAGCGCGAGGGCGGGGCCGCGCCGGACGACGAGGCCTTCGCCGCCCAGCTGGAGGCGCAGCTCGTTTCCCGCAGCGGGAACGTCTGCCACTGCGTGGTGCGGCCCTACGACAGCGGCTACGCCGCGGTGCTGGGCTTTGCCGAGGGCGTGAGCCGCTACGACGCCCAGCTCTGCGCCCAGGACCTGGTCAAGGACGTGATCTCCCGGGACACGGCCTTCCCGGCGCTGTCGGCCTATCTGGGCAACGCCTGCGAGGGCCTGGAGGGCGTCAGCCAGTCCTGCCGGCAGGCCGCCATGGCGCGGGAATACGCGAACTTCGTGTCCAGGACGGGCCGGCAGGTGGTGCTGTTCGACGAGACGATGGTCTCCAGCGACATCTCCTGGCGCGACTACGACATCGTGGACGCGGAGCGCCGCTTCGTGGCGCTGATGCTGGACGGCAGCTACGGCGCCAGCGAGCAGCTGCTGCACGAGATCATTTCCTATTATACCGGTCAGGAGGGCGTCTCGCTGCGGGTGATGCAGACGCGCATGTACGGCGTGATCAACATGATGCTCAACGTACTGCACGAGGCCGAGCCCCACGCCGGCGACACGCTGCAGGGCAAGGGCGGGCTGCTGGAGCGGCTTTTGAACGCCCGCACGATGCAGGAGCTGGAGGACGTGGTGTTCCAGATCCTCCGCCAGCTGCAAGACCAGCACGACCAGACCCAGGACCAGCTCAGTGCCAAGCTGGAGGCGGTGACCCACTACATCAGTGCGAACTACTACGACCAGAACCTGAGCGTTCAGATGCTGGCGGACCGCTTCGGGCTGTCGCTGCCGTACCTGTCCCGGGAGTTCAAGAACAGCAAGGGCATCGGCGTGCTGAACTACATCAACCAATACCGAATCGACAAGGCCAAGGAGATACTGCTGCACGACGAGGACGCCACGCTGGCGGACGTGGCCCAGCGGGTGGGCTACAGCAGCAGCCAGACGCTGATCCGCATCTTCAAGCGCTACGAGGGCGTCACGCCGGGGCAATTCCGGGAGGCCGGAAAAAACGCCCATGGGGCGTAAAAGAACGGGACCCGCGTTTGCGCCGGACGGGTCCCATTGTTAAAAAGGGAACATATATTTCATAAAAAGAAGCCGTTTACAGGCTTCTTTTCTGTTTGCTATAGTGGGCTACAGACAGAAGGCGGTCCGGGGCAGCATGCCCGGGCACCGCGGCGGGGAGGCGGAAACACCCATGGCGCAAAAGGTCAAGAGACTGTGCCTGAACTACCGGCAGAACAAGCTGCTGTACTGGATGCTGCTGCCGTCGGTGGTCTATGTGCTGATATTCAACTACCTGCCGATGGCGGGGCTGACGATGGCCTTCCAGGATTACTCGCTGGTCAAGGGCATATTCGGCAGCAAGTTCGTGGGGCTCAAGAACTTCCGGGAGTTCTTCGGCGGCATGTACTTCGGAAGGACGCTGTCCAACACGCTGATACTGAGCCTGCTGGACCTTTTGATCTGCTTCCCCGCCCCCATCGTGCTGGCGCTGATGCTCAACGAGGTCCAGCACCTGCGCTACAAGAAGACCATACAGACCGTCAGCTACATCCCCCACTTCATATCGATGGTGGTGGCGGCGGGGCTCATCAAGGAGTTCACCAATTCCGGCGGCGTGGTGGCCAAGATCGTGGAGGCCCTGGGCGGCACGCCGAAGAGCTACATATCGCTGCCCCAGTATTTCCGCACGATATTCACGGTATCGCAGGTCTGGCAGACCATCGGCTTCAACAGCATCATCTTCCTGGCCGCGCTCTCCGGCATCAACCAGGAGCTGTACGAGGCGGCGAAGATCGACGGCGCGACGCGCATGAAGCAGATGTGGCACGTGACGCTGCCGGGCATCTCCTCGACGATCATCATCATGCTGATACTGCGCTGCGGCGCGATCATGAACGTGAACTTTGAAAAGGTGCTGCTGCTCTACACCCCCGCCACCTATGAGACGGCGGACGTGATCAGCACCTACGTGTACCGCGTGGGCATCGTCAAGCAGAAGATCGGCTACAGCACAGCTGTGGGCCTGTTCAACTCGGTGGTCAGCCTGATCCTGGTGCTGACCGCCAACAAGCTCAGCAAGACCTACACCGACAGCAGCATGTTCTGAGGAGGCGGCATCATGAAATCCGGTACGAAGATCAACGAAGGCGCGCCCAGGTACATCTTCCTGGCCGTCAACGCCGTGGTGCTGGGGCTGATCGGCTTCTGCTGCCTGGCGCCGATGTGGCACGTGTTCTGCTGCTCCATCTCCGACCCCGGCGCGCTGGCCCGCTCCGGCGGCTTCCACCTGCTCCCAATCGCGCCGTACTCGTTCGACGGCTACAAGGCGGTGTTCGGCTACCGCAACATACTGATCGGCTACACCAACACGCTGTTCTACGTGGTGTTCGGCGTGGCCCTGAACCTGCTGTTGACCATCCCCTGCGCCTACGTGCTGTCCCGCAAGCGCTTCCTGCCCGCCAACGGCTTCATGCTGTTCATGGCGTTCACGATGATCTTCAGCGGCGGCCTGATCCCCACCTATCTGGTGTTCGTGAAGCTGGGGCTCATCGACACGCGGCTGGCGATACTGCTGTGCACGGCCTTCAACGCCTTCAACATGGTGATACTGCGCACGTCGTTTCTGAGCATCCCGGTGGCGCTGGAGGAATCCGCGCTGCTGGACGGCGCGAACGATCTGCAGATCCTCGTGCGCATCGTGCTGCCGCTGAGCAAGGCCAGCGTGGCCGTCATCACGCTGTTCGTGGCGGTGGGCATCTGGAATTCCTGGTTCACCTCAGCCATCTACCTGATGGACCGGGGCAAGTGGCCCATACAGCTGTTCTTGCGCGAGGTGCTGATCAACAACTCCCAGAAGAGCCTGGAGGCGGGCGTCAAGGCCTCGGCGGAATCGCTGCAGACGCTGGTCAAGTACGCCATCACCATCGTGGCCACGCTGCCGATACTGTGCGTCTACCCGTTCGTGCAGCGCTATTTTGTGAAAGGAGTCATGATCGGTTCGATCAAGGGATGAGCCATGTCCAATGAACATAAGAATCCCGGCCGGCTGCTGAACGGGCAGTACGTGCTGCTGACCTTCGTCAACTTCCTGGTGTCCGTCAGCTATTCGATGGTCTCCACGATCATGGCCCGCTACCTGGGCAGCATCGGCCTGGCCATCGCCCTGTCCGGCGCGATCACCGGCGCGTTCTCGATCGCGTCGATGGTGGCCCGGCCCTTCACCGGCGTCATCAACGACCGCTACGACCGAAAGCTGCTGCTGATCGCCGCCACGGCGGGCATGGCCGGCTGCACGATACTGTACGGGATCTGCGAATCCTACGGCGTGCTGCTGGCGGTGCGGCTGCTGCACGGCATGTTCTTCGCGTTCTCCAGCACCGTCAACATGGCCGTGATCCCCGAGCTGGTGCCCGAGAACCGGGTAACGGAGGGCATCAGCTACTACGGCGTGGTCCAGTCGCTGGGCGTGGCCGCGGGGCCGTCGGTGGGGCTGTGGCTGATCAACCTGGGCGGCTATCGGGTGAACTTCACCGTCTCCGGCGCGCTGGCCCTCGTCGCCGCGGCGCTGGCGATGACGCTGCGCCCGTTCCAGCGCCAGCAAGCGCCCGCCGGGGGCCGGTGGCATTTGCGGCTGACGGACATCATCGCGGTGGAGTGCCTGGCCTACGCGCTGGTGGACGTGGCCATCGCGATGGCCAACGGTCTTGAGAACAGCCTGCTCACCCTCTACGGCGCGCAGCAGGACATCGCCAACATCGGCTGGTACTTCACGATCTCCGCGGTGGTGCTGTGCGTGACACGGCTGCTGTTCGGCAGGCTTGCCGACCGCCGGGGCGTGGCCTTCTCGCTGTACCCGGGCCTGGCGCTGATGATCGCGGGCTTCCTGATCCTCTGGCGGGCCAGCGCAACCTGGATGTTCGCCGCCGCCTCCGTGGTCAAGACGCTGGGGGTCGGCCTGGCCCGCCCGGCCATACAGGCGGCCTGCGTGAAGGCGGTGCCCGCCGCGCGGCGCGGCAGCGCGTCCAGCACCTACTACATCGGCTCGGACATCGGCCAGGGCACCTCCCCCGCCATCGGCGGGCGCATCGTGGATTTGACCGGCAACTACGGCCTGGCGTTCGCGCTGTTCACGCTGCCGCTGGCCCTGGGCGCGGCGATATTCGCCTGGTATGAGCGGCGCGTTCGGAAAGGAAGGAAAGCATGATCGTTCGCAGAAACGTGTTTTGCCCCATGCGGGACGGCTGCAGGCTCGCCACCGACCTCTACCTGCCGGGTGAGGACGGCGCGTGGCCGCTGGTGCTGATGCGCACGCCCTATGGGCGGGGCGGCATCGAGGGCGACCCGCTGTACGGGCGCTTCCCGGAGCTGGTGGCCGCGGGCTACGCCGTGGCGGCGCAGGACCTGCGGGGCACCGGCGACAGCGAGGGCGCGCTGGGCCTCAACGGCCAGAACGAGATGGAGGACGGCTACGACGCCGTGGAGTGGCTGGCGGCCCAGCCCTTCTGCGACGGGGCGGTGGGCATGTTCGGTCTGTCCTATCCGGGCTTCGTGCAGACCGCCGCGGCCTCGTATGCGCCGCCGCATTTGAAGGCCATCTGCCCGTTCATGTCGCCGTCGCTGCATCCCTTCGGCATCCGCAGCGGCCACGTGCGCCACATGCAGCACCTGTACTGGGCCTACGCCCAGGCGCTGGCCCACCCGGAAAACTACATCCCGGACCCCGCCGCCCGGGAGCGCGTCGTAGCGCAGCTGAAGGAGAACCTCCCCCATCTGGCCGACATGCTGATGGCGCTGCCGCTGGACGGCTGCGCCGCGGCCCGGTTCGACGAGGTGCCGATCTTCCGCGACTATCTGGACGTGATGGCCGGCGCGGAGGACCCCGAATACTGGCGGAAGATGCGCATGCCCGTGGACTACGACCGCGTGCACGTGCCGGCGCTGTACGGCACCGGCTGGCTGGACGCCGCCCGGGAGTGGACCGTCGAGGGCTTCCTCGCGGCCCGCAGGAGCGCGGATGCGCTGACCCGCGACAACGCGCGCCTGCTGGTGGGCATATGGCCCCACGGCGGTGAGCTGCCCTCGGTGATAGAGGGCGAGGACTTCACCGACGCGGCCTCCGGCGACGCGGCGGGCGTGTTCGAGGCCATGCGCCGCTGGTTCGACCGCTGGCTGAAGGGCGTCAAAGTGCCCGAGGAGCCCCGGGTGCGGTACTTCGTGCGCGGCAGCAACCGCTGGGAAACGGCCCAGGACTGGCCGCCGCCCCAGGCGCGGATGCAGCGGCTTTACCTGGGCGCAAACGGCACGCTGAGCGCGTCCCCGGCCCAACAGCGCGCCGAAGTGCGCTATACCGTCGACCCCGCCCACCCGATGCCCTCCGACACCGTGGACGCCCGAGGCCGGCGGCTGACCGCCGACTGGAGCGCGGTGACCGCCCGGGCGGACGGCGCGCTCTTCTGCACCGAGCCGCTGACCCGGCCCCTGACCTTCGCCGGCACGATGGCGGCGCGGCTCTGCGCCGCGGTGGACGCGCCGGACACCGACTACGCCTGCCGCCTGCTGGACATCGCGCCGGACGGCCGCCAGACGGAGCTGCTCTCCGGGCTGATCCGCGCCCGGCACCAGAACCGGCGCTTCGAGCCCCGCCTGATCGAGCCCGGCGCGTTCATCGAGTACCGCTGGGACGTGGGCAACGCCGCCAACACCTTCCTGTCGGGCCACCGCATCGGCCTGCAGGTCATGGGCCAGCTCTATCCTTACTGCGACCGGAACCTGAACACCGGGGAATCCACCGCCCACGGCACGCGCATGCGTGCGGCCTGCCACCGGATACTGACCGGCGGCTCAGAGGGCTCCTGGATCGAACTGCCCGTCATCGACGCTGAGGAGGAATGACGCCGTGGCCTACATGCGGGTCTGTTACTTTTCAAAGCTGCTGATGCAGCACACCACGCTGACCGTCGCCTATGACGAGGCGTCGGCCACGCCGATGCCGGTGCTCTACCTCCTGCACGGGGGCACCGACGATTCCACGCTGTGGTTCCGGGAGAGCGACGTGGAGGCGCTGTGCCACCGCTACGGCGTGCTGGCGGTGTCTCTGGACGCCCGCAGCAGCAGCTACGCCGACATGCGCCACGGCCAGAAGTTCTTCACCTACATGACCTGTGAGCTGCCGGAATTCCTCGCCCACCGGCTGCCGGTGTCGACCCGGCGGGAGGACACGTTCATCGCCGGCTTCTCGATGGGCGGCCAGGGCGCGCTGAAGGCGGCCTTCCGCTGCCCGGACCGCTACGCGGCCTGCATGGGCCTCTCCGGCGCGCGGGACACGGTAGCGCTGTACAAGCTGTGGCAGGGCATGGAGAACGGGCCGGACCTTCGCGGCGTCGAGGACGCGCTAGGCCCCATTGACGAGATCTACGGCAGCGAGAACGATGTGCTGTTTCTGGCGGAGCAGGCGGCCCGAAGCGGCGCGCGGCTGCCCCGGCTGTTCCTGTCCTGCGGACGGGACGACTACGCGGTCGAATACTCCCGGCAGTACCACGACTTTCTGAACGGGCTGGGCATCGCCCACGACTACTTCGAGACGGCGGGCGTCCACGGCTACGAGAGCGCCTGGACGGCGCTGGAGCGGGCCCTGGGCCTGCTGCGAGAGGAGGGGCTTTTGAAATGAGCGCATGGCGCGTCACACGATACGAGCCGCTGCTTCAGCGCGAGATCACGCTGATCGCGCTGCTGCCGGAATACGAGGCCGGAGAGTCCGTCCCCTTCGAGGCCTGCCTGCTGCTGCCGGAGCCCGCCTGCGAGGCCGACGCGCTGCCGCGCCGCCTGCCGCTGGAGCGGGAGTACTGCCGGGAGAAGGGCATGGCGGTGCTGTGCGTGCCCGGCTGGGTCGCCGGCCATCCGAGCGCCTCTGAGCTGCTGAACCAGTCGCTGCCCCGGTGGTTTGAGAAGATGTTCCCGGTGCGCGTCGCGCCGGGCGCGGTCCATACGCTCCCGGTCGGGGTGCTGTGACCGTCTGAGTACAACACAGCGCCGGAGGGCATCGGCAAGGCTGCCGATGCCCTCCGGCGCTGCGCTGTTTATGATCCGATCAGTTCCCCGGCCCTGTCCCAGACGTCCGCCAGCCCCTCCAGCAGCGAGCCGCTGGCCCAGGGCATCAGCGCGAACCAGGTGCTGGCCGGTTTTCCGTCGGGCCACCGCTCGGTCAGCAGGCCCTCGCTGTGACAGAAGCGCTCGGACATCCAGCCCGCCTTGCCGTAGCCGAACTCGCCGTCGAAGGTGTTGTGGCACTGGCAGCTCCACAGCAGCGCGTCCCGCAGGCGGCCCCGGACGTAGGCGTCCTCCCGCCGGTCCAGATACCAGGCCATCTCCCCCAGCACCGACGAGGACATCGGGTGGATGTGGGGGTTCGTGACGGAAGTGATGCTGCCGCCGCAGCTGGACCAGCCCACCGTGCTCAGCGGCGGCACCCGGATCGGCGAATTGTAGCAGAACTTGAACGTGAATTCGTAGTACAGCGCGTCGCGCATGTGGTCCAGCAGCGCCTCCTCCCCGGTCATCTCATGCAGCAGCCGCGCCGCGCGGATGTAGGCGAGTATGCCCTCCGAATCGACGTTCTTGTCGATGTCCAGCGGACCGGCATGGCACTCCACGCGGCGGATGTAGGCGTCGTGATACCACCGCTCGCTGCGCAGAAGCGCCGGCAGGTATTTGCGCTCTTTTGTGATTTGGCTGTACAGCGCCGTCGCCGCCAGGCACCAGGCCCCGCCGAACGAATCGTACTCCAGCCCGGCCCCGGTGCGCTCCGAGAAGACATAGGGGTACTCGCCCTCGGCGTTGCGGCTCTGTTCGATCCGCACCACGGCGCGCCCGGCGAACGCCAGCCAGTCATCGTGCCGCGCGCCCGCCTTTAGCTCCCAGGCGTAGGCCTTCAGGATGTAATAGACGCTCTGGCCCACCAGGTACCCGGCGTGTCCCGGCGTGTGCTGGCGGTCGTACCACCAGCCGCGGTTGCTCCACGCGCCGTCCTGCTCCACCAGGAAGGGCAAGTCGCTGGAGGGGTTCATGGCGTTGTCGACGATGTGCCCGATGCAGTCCAGCGCCTGCGCGCGCATGGCCGCGTCCCCCAGGCGGTGGGCAGACATCAGCACCGGCACGGCGGCAGTGAGGCCGTTGGTCCAGGTGATCGACGGCAGCAGCCTGTGTTCAAACCGGTCGCCCCGATCGAACACGAAGCAGGCGTAGCTGTGCGCCTCCGGCAGCCAGGCGTCCCGGGCGATCGCGGCGGCCATGGCCCGCACGGCCTCCCGGGGGGCGCACCCGCGGCGGGGCGGCTGATGATACTGCCCGTAGACCCGCTTCAGCGCGTCGTGAACGCCGCGCTCGTCACCGGCGGGCTGGTCGAATACGCGCAGGCGCACGGCCACGCGCTCGCCCTTCGCCAGTACAAAGCAGTTGCCGTCCAGCGGCGCGCGGGGCTGCGGGTGGTGCGAATCCAGGAAGAACCAGGGCGCGTTCTCATAGCCCAGCGTGTACCACACCTCGCCCGGCCGGAGCGAACAGCCGAAGCCCGCGTACTGGCTGAACGCGCCTTTCGCGCCGGGCGTCCAGCCGACCTGCTCACTGCCAATGCGCAGGCAGTAGGGCGACGCCGAGAGCCCCGCCAGCCGCCCGTCGCCCCAGGCCAGGGCGCAGGGGTGGGAGAGCCGGTCGCTGCGCGTCATCCACCAGGGCGAGGCGGGAAACGCCCCGCCATCGCGCAGGCGCGGGCAGTTGCTGTCCGCCACCAGCGGGGCCTCGCCGCGATTGGTTCCGTAGATAAAGCCCGGCAGGAAGAAGCGCGGGCGTTCCATATGAACGGGCATGGCGATGCGGATCACGCCCTCGAACGCCTCGTCCGCGAGGATGCGGACCAACACCTCCCCCGCCCCGTCCCCCGGCTCGACCGCGGCGCGCAGGCCGCATGCCTCCAAGGGCTCATAGGTCTCGGACGCGCCCCTGACCCGGGCGGTCAATGTCAATTCAGCCATGACCATTCCCCCCATTTTTATTGTATCCATTATACCACAGGGCACGGAACGCGGCAATGAAAATTCTGTGCCCGGCGCGCCTTGCGGCACAGGTTCGGGCATGGTATAATGGATTTATCACAGAGGATTGGGAGCGATGCGGCATGCGCTACAGGGCCATACTGTTTGACAACGACGACACGCTGATGGACTTTCAGGCCTGCAACCGCAACGCGGTGAACCGGCTGTTGGACGAGCTGGGCTATACCGACCCGGACCGCTACGAGCAGTACGAGGCGATCAATTTGCAGTGCTGGGCGGAGCTGGAGCAGGGCCTTCTGACCCAGAGCCAGGTGCGGCTGACGCGTTTTGTGCGCTTCTTCGAGCGCTATCCGGTGCCGGGGGACGCGAAGGAGGCCTCCGAGCGCTTCGCGTATCTGTTGGGCCAGCAGAGCATACTGCTGCCCCACGCCCTGGAGGTGGTGCGGCAGATCGCCGAGGTGCTGCCGGTGGTGATCGTCACCAACGGCATGACCTCGATCCAGAGAAGCCGCTTCGCCCGCTCGCCGCTGACCGAGCTGGTCTCGGGCATCGCGATCTCCGAGGAGCTGGGCGTATCGAAGCCCCGCCCCGAGCTCTTCCTGCGCGCGCTGGAACCGCTGGGCGTCGCGCCGCGGGACGCGCTGATGATCGGCGACGGCGTGAGCAGCGACATCCGCGGCGCGAACAACGCCGGCATCGACGCCTGCTGGTACAATCCCCAGGGCAAGGCCCTGCCCGAGGGCGTCCACGCGGAATACGAGATCACCGACCTGCGCCGGTGCGTCGATATCGCGCTGCAGGCCTGAGCTGATAAGCATACACAACCCGCTCTACCGCTGCCATGAAGGGAGCCATCGAACATGAACGAGCGCCGTTTTTCCCACAGGGGCTTCATGCTGGACGTCTGCCGGCACTACATGCCGGTATCGGACATCAAAAAGCTGCTGGACGCCGCCGCGATCTGCGGCATGAACCGCATGCACTGGCACCTGACGGACGACCAGGGCTGGCGCATTGAAATCCAAAAATACCCGCGGCTGACCGAAGTCGGGTCGAACCGCGGGCCGTCCTATTTTGGGAATGTGTCCGAGACGGAGAACAACTGCGGCTTCTACACCCAGGACGAGGCCCGGGCGCTGGTGGCCTACGCCCGGGCGCGGGGCGTTGAGATCATCCCCGAGATCGAGATTCCCGGCCACGCCTGCGCCATGCTGGCCGCCTATCCGCAGCTGGGCTGCCGCCGGACCGTCTGGCCCGACTGGACGCCCGTGGACGCCGAGGCCCGCTACGTCCACGCCGTGCGCAATGCCGGGGGCATATTCCCCGACCTGGCCTGCGCGGGCCGGGACGACGCCATCCGCTTTCTCGAGGACGTGCTGGACGAGATCGTGGCGCTGTTCCCGTTCCCGATGGTGCACATCGGCGGCGACGAGGCCCCGAAGCTGCACTGGCGGCGCTGCCCGGACTGCCAGGCGCGCATGCGCAGGGAGGGCATCGAGAGCGAGGACGCGCTGCAGCGCTGGTTGGTGCTGAAGATCGGCGAATACCTGGCCGGGAAGGGCCGGGAGACCATCGTCTGGAACGACGTGCTGGCCGGCGGCCTGCTGCCGAAGCACTTCATCGTGCAGCAGTGGCACGGCAACCCGGAGCTGACGCGGGCGTTCCTTCAGTCCGGCGGCCGGGTGATCGTCTCCGACACCGAAAACTACTACTACGACTACGCCTACGGCGAGACGGACGTGTACCGCATCTGGGAGCACCCGCTGACACCGCCCTACGCCCGGGGGTATGAGTCCGGGCTGCTGGGCGCGGAGTGTCCGCTGTGGACCGAGCGCATCACGAACACCGCCCGGGCGGCCTACATGCTGTTCCCGCGCATGACGGCGGTGGGTCTGCGGCTCAACGGGCCGGAGTCCGAGAGCTGGGAGGACTTTGCCGCCCGGCTGCGGGAAAAGCAGGCTCAGATCGACGCGCTGGGCCTCACCGGCGCGCCGGAGGCCTGCTGGCGCATGACCCCCGAGGCCGCCGAGGCCGACCTCAAGCAGGACGAGGCGCTGAAGGACGCCCCCTCGGCGCGGCCCTTTGCCGCGTGGGTGCGCCGCCTGCTCGCGCTGGAGGCCATGGAGCGGCTGCTCGAGAAGATCGACATGCCCGCGCCCTTCGCCGCCGTGGCCCGCGACTGGGCGCTGGGCGACATGGACGGGGAGGCCGCGCCGCTGCCCGAAGACCTGCGCGGCGCGGACGTGCTCGCCCGGCAGTTGCTGGAGGCCGTAGCGAACCGGGAGCACGGCCCGTGGCAGGGTATCGAGGAGGACGTCTGGATCGAAACCATGAGGGCCTACGCCCGCTTTGTGCGCGAACACCATACCTCCTACGGCTATTACGGCTTCGACCGGGGCGGCTGGACCACCCGCCAGCGGGACGCGAAGCTGTTCCGGCTGGGCGAGCTGGAGTACGAGCTGGGCCACGCGAAGGACGGCGCGCCCGCGATCGACCTGCACATCCCCTCGGACGCCGACCTGTCGCCGGACCGGCTGAACGCCTCCGTCGCCAGGGCCCGCGATTTCATGCGCGCGCGCTTTCCCGACTGGGCCGGCGCGCCGATGCGCTGCGATTCCTGGCTGCTCTCCCCGAAGCTGAAAGACCTGCTGCCTCCCGGCGCGCGCATACTGCGCTTCCAGGCCGCCTTCGACCTGACGGAGACGGACCCGGACGCCGACGACGCCCTGCAGTGGGTGTTCGGCCTGGCCGAGGGCCAAAAGGCCGCCGCGCGTCTGGAGGACCTGCCCGAGGACACCACCCTGCGCCGCAGCATGAAGGCCCTGCTGCTCTCCGGCGGCAAGGCCGGAAACGCGGCGGGCGTGCTGGCAAGGGCGTTTTGACCTGTCAACCGCAGTTTCCGATGATGTACGCCGCGATCCGCTCCGAGCCCTCGGGCAGCATGTGCTCGCGCTGGGCGCGGATCAGACGCGCGGCGGTCTTGCCGTCGTAGACGATGCGGTCCGCGAAGCGGGCGGCCTCGTCGAAGCTGGCGGCCATCATGGACATGCCGATCTTCGCGAAGAAGCCGGCGTTGAGGGTCTCGACGCCGGGGATCATCATCGTGTGCACCAGCGGCACGTTCACCACCGCGGCCTCGGCGCTGGAGATGCCGCCGGCCTTTGAGAGCAGCACGTCCGCGGCGCGCATGTACAGGCTCACCTTGTCGGTGAACGGAACGGCCCGGATGTGGCCGTCCTGGCCGAACCGCGCGCCCAGCCCGTCCAGAAGCTCCTGGTTCCGCCCGGCGAGCACGCAGAGCAGCATGTCCTCGTCCGGCACCTCCAGCAGCTTGTCGCACAGGCCGATGGCGTCGCCGCAGCCGATGCCGCCGGTCATGACCAGATACATCCTGGCCCCCTCCGGTATGTCCAGCGCGGCGCGGGCCTCGGCCTTCGTCACATCGGTGCGAAACGCCGCCGCCACCGGCATGCCGGTGACGAGCAGCCGTTCCGCGGGGATGCCGGCCCGCTCGCACGCCGCCCGCACGTTCTCGTGGGGCAGGAAGTAGGCGTCCATGTCCGTCTCTGCCAGGAAGGGGATGCAGGTGTAGTCCGACAGTATGCCGTAGCAGCGGGCCTTCAGCGTATAGTGCCTTCGGATGTAGGTCAGCGTCTCCATCGGAAACAGGTGGGAGCAGACCACCGCGTCGTAGCCGTTCTCATTGATCAGGTCGAACAGCTTGCGCCCGTAGTTGCTGTTGATCAGGTAGATCGGCGAGGTCACGCGCAGCGCGCTCACCTTCTCCCCCGCCCGGTACATCAGGCCGAACAGGCTGGGCGCTTTTGTGGAAATCACGTTCAGGAGCTTGTCCATGTGGATCGGGCCCGGCTCGCCGAACAGGTTCAGCATGTCGAAAAAGTCCGTCTCCACGCCCTTCTTCTCCAGCTGCTGACGCACCGCCAGCGCGCAGTGGTTGTGGCCCTCGCCGGTGCTGCAGCTGAGCAACAGCACCTTCATCGAAGCGTCACTCATGGTCCATTCCTCCGTCTCATCGGGCCGGTCCTCCCACAGCGCCCTCTTTCTTTCCATATTGACAAATCCATGCCGTTCACAGCAGCGCCGCCAGGCCCAGCAGGAACTGGCCGCAGTAGTACAGGCCCAGGCTGATGTAGTCCAGCCGCCGGTCGCCCTTCCGGACAGACAGCAGCGCCAGCAGCCCGTCCGAGGCGGCGAACAATACCGCGCCCGCAAAGAACAGCAAGCCCTGGTTGGCGGCCACGGCCACCATCGCGCTGAGCAGCAGGGCGTAGCCGCAGACCAGCGGCGCAAGCCTGCCGGCCCCGGCGCGCAGGCGCCCGTACCCCGCGGCGACGATCGCGGCGAGGACCAGGAACACCGCCGCGCTGCGCAAGTCCGGACCGCGCCTCAGGCAAAAGGCCAGTATGTACAGCACATGCCCGAGCCCAAACAGCGCGCCGCCCGGCACGAGGCGCACGCACAGCACGCCGTCGGCCGCGGTGCAGGCGATCAGCCCCGCCAGCAGCACCCAGCGCGACGGCGTGCCGTTTCTCAGGCAGCCCATCAGCGCCACCAGCGCCGCCATGGCCGTCACCGCGCACTTGGCGGCGATCTGCAGCCCCATGTCCCGGTTTCCTCTCAGCTTCAGGCGCTGATAGGTCAAAAAGAAGAAGACCATGGCGGCAAACGCGGCGCAGACCGCCAGGGCGCTCGCAAACGGCAGCATCGGTCATTCCCCCCTATCGTCCTATCTCCCGAGCAGCTTCATCAGCGCATGGCGGCCCACCTGCATCGCGCCCTTCGGGCAGAACTCCTGGCAGCAGAAGCAGTGGATGCAGACGCGCCGGTCGATCTTGGGCCTGCCGTCCTTCATGGCGATCGCCTTGGCCGGGCAGACCTGGGCGCACTTGCCACAGCCCACGCAGCCGGAGGCGAGCTTTGGAAACGGCGTGAGTATGCGGGCGGCGGCGAAGTCCGCGATCTTGCCGATCACCCCGTCGCCGAGGATCCTGAAGAACACGCTGGACTGGGCCTGTACGGTCTTGAAGTCCGATATGGCGAAGCGGGCCGGGTCGCCGTATACCGCGATCCGCGCCGCGTCCTCGGGGACAAGGCCCCGGCGCACCGCCGCCTGCAGCGTCGGCACGTCCCGCGGCGTGAGCCCGATCAGGCCCGCGGCCACCGCGTCGAGCCTATGGCCGTCCCCGCTCGCGATCAGGCAGCCGATCTTCCGCGGCGTGCCCTGGGTGGGGCCGTTCCCCTCCATGCCGATCACCGCGTCGCAGACGCACAGCCGGGGCTTGGAATACTCGTAGAGGTCCACCAGCATGTCGGCGAAGTCCTCGGCCCGGGGATAGCGGTAGTGGTACTCCGGCTTCTTGGTGCCGGGGATCGTGCCGAAGAAGTTCTTCACCGCGCAGGACAGGCCCATCATGCCGTGGGTCTTCAGCTTGCACAGGTCGATGATCGCGTCCACCTTTTGAAGCCACGCGGTGTAGGAGAACTGCCTGGCCTGCACGGCCTCAGGGCAGCTGACCTCGACCTGGGAGAAGTCGTCGTTCAGCTTCGCGCCGAAGGCCTCCGCCTGCCGCATGCCGCACACGTCGTACACCACCTTCAGGTACGGCGCGGCGTACAGGCCGCCGGGGCTGTCGCCGATCACGGCCCGCGCGCCTTTCTCCTTCAGCAGCCGCACCAGCGCGCAGACCACCGAGGGGTGGACGGTGGCCGCGGCGTCCGGCTTCATGGCGGTGACCAGGTTGACCTTCAGGCCCACCGTCATGCCCGGCCGCACGAAGGCCAGCGCGTCGATGGGCGCCAGCGCCGCGCGCAAAGCCGCCTCGACCTGGGCGTCGTCGTAGCTTTCACAGGGGACTATGGAGACATCATAGCTGCTCATCATCGATACCCGCTTTGATTTCCGAATTATGGGTCCTCACCCATTATAGCACATGCCCGGGCCGGGGGCAACGGAAACCGGCGCGCCGCCTCACTTCACAAGGGCAAACCCCTCCCCGGCGGGGAGGGGTTTGCCGATGAGGCGTCGCTTACTGCTGCGCCAGCGCCGCCTGGGCCTGCTGGGCCGCCCAGCACAGGGCCGCCTGCTCCTCGCACCAGGCCACGCAGTCCGCGTAGCCGTAGGCGTTGCAGTCCTTGATCATCTGGTTCAGGTGGAAGTCGAACTCGCCGTCGTTCTTGGCGTAGATGGCCCGCCAGCTGTAGGTCTTCACGGCGGTCTGGATCTGGCTCCACTTGGTGTCCAGCACCTGATCGCGCTTGGCGGGGGCGTAGGTGCCCTTGTCCAGCATCACCTTGTAGGGGTGATTCTCCAGGTACTGCTGGGTGGAGGCCGCGCCGGCCCAGTCGCACCAGGCCTGCTGGATGGGCTTCAGGTCCGCGCTGAGCACGCTGACCCAGCCCTCGCGGTCCAGGGTCTCGGCCTTCTGGCTGTCGGGATTCTGCTGGCTGGCGGTCAGCGTGGTGTTGTTGATCTGCAGCGCGCCGTCGTTGTAGGTGCCGCTCTGGGGGTACTCGGCGCCGGTGCGCGGGCCGATCAGCACCGTGCCGGTCATGTCGTAGGCGGGGTCCTGGCTGGTCTTCTCGCCCAGCTCGGTAAAGTACGTGCCGCCCTCCTCGTCGTAGTCCCAGGTCAGGTCCTTCGGCCCGTACCACATGGTCAGGCTGCCCTCGGGGGTGGCCAGGTAGTCGATGATGGCCAGGCACAGCTCCGGATACTCGGCGTCCGCGCCGATGGTCCACAGGCGGTTGCCGCCGGTCAGGGACAGGCCGTAGGTGATGGGCGTGGCCTCGTCGGGCACCATCGTGTACATGTACTTGCCCGCGTCCAGGTGCTCGGTGGTGTTGAAGATGGAGGAGCCGGCGAAGTTGAAGATGCTCCAGAAGGTGCCGCCCGCCTTCACCTTTTCACCCATCGTGGCGTAGGTCTGGCTGGCGGAGTTCGGATCCAGCAGGCCCTCGCGGTACAGCTTGTTGAAGAAGCGCAGGCTCTGGATGTACAGGCCGTCGGGCTCCAGGCACCCCTGGAAGCTGCCGTCCTCGGTGTTGATCAGGCCCATCTCAAACTCGTCCCAGCCGTAGTAGGCCGTGGCTAGCGACTTCGGGTACATGACCATGTTGCCGTCCCAGTCGGGCCAGATGGACACTGCGTAGGTCTCGTTGCCGTTCTCGTCGGTGGGGCAGATCTCCTTCATCTGCTTGAACAGGTCGATCATGCCGTCCAGGTCCTTCACCTCGGGGCAGCCCAACTGCTGGTACAGGTCCCAGCGGATGTCCCAGGTGTAGAAGAAGTTCTCGTGGCTGCCGCTCTTCAGCGCCACGTTGTGGCCGAAGCCGTGGACCTTGCCGTCGGGGCTCTTGGCCCGGTTGGCCTGAAGCGCCGTCTGGTAGTTCGCCCACACGTAGGGCGCGTACTCCTCGGCCAGGCCGTCCTCCTCCCAGTCCAGCAGCAGGCCCTGGGTCACGGCGTCCTGATACTGGTCGCCGTCCGCGCCCCAGACCACGATGTCGCCCAGGTTGCCGCTCTCCATGCGGGTGGCGAAGGTGCCGTCGGACTCGGGGATGATGTTGATCTTCACGTTGAACATGTCCAGCAGCAAATCGGCGCTCCAGTGGGCCTGTATGCCGCTGTAGTTGGCCAGCTGGGTGTAGACGTTGATGGTGATGGGCTCGCCGTCGTACACGCCGATGTCCGCGAGCTTTTCGTAGATGTCGTTCTCCTCGGCGGTCGCCGCGGGGATGAGCGCGGCGATCAGCAGCGCGGCCGTAAGCAGCAGCGTCCAAATCTTTTTCATCGAAAGAAACCTCCTCGTCGTTCTGTGTTCCATGTCAGCCCTTGACAGCGCCCAGCATGATGCCCTTGACGAAGTAGCGCTGCATGAAGGGGTAGACCAGCAGTATCGGTATGATGCTGACCATCGACACCGTGTACTGGATCACGCGCTGGTTCAGCATGCTCTGGGCCGCCTGTTCGCTGATGGTGCCGCCCTGGCTCATCATGGCGCCCAAATTGCTGGAGGAATTCAGGTAGATGTACAGCCGGTGCTGCAGCGTGTACAGGTCGGGCCGGTTGTTCATCAGCAGCAGCGAATCCTGGAACGAATTCCAGTTGCCCACCGCGCCGAATATGGCGATGGTGGCCAGGATCGGCACGCTGAGGGGCAGTATGATCTTCAGCCACACCTTCAGCGTGGACGCGCCGTCGATCACCGCGCTCTCCTCCAGCGAGGACGGTATCGACTCGATGTAGGTCTTTACCAGTATGATGTTGTAGGGGGCCACCAGGCCGGGGATGATGTAGGCCAGGAAGTTGTCGGTCAGGCCCATCATCAGCATGTTCATGTACCAGGGCACGAGGCCGGCGTTGAAGTACATGGTAACCACCAGGAAGCGGTACCAGAAGGAGCGCTTCCACATCTTCTGCTTGGTGATCAGATAGCCCGCCCAGGCGGTGGTGACCACCATCAGCGCGGTGCCCAGCACCGTGCGGGCCACCGTGACCAGCACGGAGGAGCCCAGGTCCTGCACGTTCTTCAGGGCCGTGTAGTTGTTGATCTGCATGCCGAACACGGCCTGTCCCGCCGCGTTCTTCAGCATCGGGAAGAAGTTCACCCGGCCGCTGGTGACCAGGTCGTTGTCGGAGATGGTGTTGATCAGCAGGTAGTAGAAGGGGAAGATGCAGATGAGCGTGAACGCGCTGAACAGCACGATCACCGCGATGTCGAACACCCAGTCCTTAACGCTGCGCTTGAAGTACAGGGAAGAAGCCGTCTCTCTTTTCTTCATGTCTCTCCCCTCCCCTCAGATGATGCTGTCGCCGCGGATGGCCTTGGAGATGCCGTTGGCCGCGAACAGCAGCGTAATGCCGATCAGCGACTTGGAGATGCCCACCACCGTGCTCAGGGAGATCCGGTTCTGGCCGATGCCGATGTTGTACACGTACAGGTCGAGAACCTCGATCACGTCCTTGTTCATGGCGTTGGAGAACACCAGGTACTGCTCCATGCCGTTGGACAGTATGCCCGCGATGCTCATCAGCAGCATCACCATGTAGGTGGGGATCAGCCCGGGGATGGTGATGTGCCAGATGCAGCGGAAGCGGTTGGCGCCGTCCACCCTGGCGGCCTCATACAGCTGCTGGTCGATGCCGGAGATGCCGGCGATGTACACGATGGCGCTCCAGCCCACGCCCTTCCATGTGCCCCACAGCAGCATCTTCAGCCAGGTGTGGTCGGCGATCTGCAGGTAGTTCGTATTGGCCCCGGACACGTGCAGCACGTTGCTCAAAAAGCTGTTGACAAAGCCGTCGGTGGAGAAAAGGCAGATGGCGATGGCGTACACCAGCACCCAGGAGATGAAGTTGGGGATGGTGGTGAAGGTCTGCACGAACCGCTGGAACCTGTTGGAGCGCACCTCCGCCAGCAGCACGGCGAAGGCGATGGGCAGCCAGGAGGTGGCGATGCCCAGGCCGCTCATGATCAGCGTGTTCCGCAGCACCCGCAGCAGGTCCTTGGTGGTGGCCGGGTCGCTGAACAGGAAGTGGAACCACTTGAAGCCCACGTAGTTCTCCGCCCCGATGCTGCCGCCCGCCGAATAGTCGAAGAACGCGAAGCGCCAGCCCCAGATCGGCAGATAGGCGAACACGAAGGTCAGCAGCACCACCGGCAGCAGCATCAGAAACAGCCGGTACTTCTCGTCCATGTCCATCTTCACGGCGGGGTCGGTCTCCCTCTGCGTGGTCAGAAAGGCGATCAGCGCCGTCAGAAACAGCAGCGCCGCGAAGGCGGCGAACACCCAGAAGCCCCCGGGGATCATCATGCCGATCTTGTCCAGCTTGCTTGCCTCTTCGCCGTGTGCCAGCATCCGGCCGTGCACATGGTGGATCAGCATAAGGCCCGCCGCCATGACCGGCGCGCCGGCCAGCGGAAACAGAAAGCCCCTGCGCCGCATCCTGCGGTTGCCCAGGCTCATGCAGCCCCCGACGCCGCAGAGGATCACCCCCGCCATCACCGCGGCGCAGGCGATCATCAGCAGCACAATATCCTCGTTGCGGATCCACTGGGAGCGCAGTATGCGGCCCATGCTGTTGGTGATGGTAGAGTAGCTTACGCCGTTGGTGAACAGGCTGGCCGATTCGTTGATCTTCTCGCTGATGCGGCCCGGGTTGGCCGGCGGGAAGAACACGGCTACGCCGGCCAGCAGCGCGACGACGCGGTACACCCACAGCGGCAGGCGGCGGCCCAGGGTCAGCTTTTCCTGCGGCTCAGGCGCGTTTGCGGCGGTGCTCATCTGTGATCACTTCCTCGATGTAGTTGTCGGAAAAGGGCCGGGGGCGAAGCCGCTCCCGGCCCGGTTGGCCTTACCAGTTGCTGACGGTAAAGGTGATGCTGACGGTCTCGTTCGCGCCGGGCACCGAATAGACGATGGCGGGCGCTTCGGCCTGGTTGTACACGTCGATGATCTTGATGGCCACGTACTCGCCCTCGGTATCGACCTCGGTGTACTCCTGGGTCGCGCCGGCGCCGAACTTCACCTTCACGTTGTCGATGGTCAGGTAGCCGTCCCGCACCAGGGCGCTGGGAATGTCGGTGGACACGAACAGCATGTTGTAGTCGGCAGTCTCGCCCATGCCCATGTCGCCGGTGGTGAAGGACACGGTGTACTCGCCGTCGCCGCTGATCTGGGCGTCCTCGAAGCTCCCGCCGTAGTCCACGGCGTTGTTGTCGGCGTCCCAGCCGGTCAGGCGGCCGAAGAACTCCGGATGCTCCGCGCTGTCGCGGCCGTACTCGGCCTCGTCCCAGCTGTTGCGGAACACGTAGGTGTCCTTGCCCTGCACGCCGATGTAGGCGTTGTAGGTGTTCTGCTTCAGCGCGTCCGCCTCCTCCTGGGTCAGCGGCGCGGCGGCGTCCTTGACCACGGGCTTGCCGTAGATGAAGTTGAAGGTGATCTCGACGGACTTGACGGAAGCGAAGGCCTCCTTGTCCACGATGATCGGGGAAGCGCCCTCCAGGTCGCCGTCGGCGCGGCGGGCGTCGGCGGGCAGGTCGCTCACCCACTCGTTGTAGATGTTCTCGCGCATCTCCACGCCGTCGTCGGAGGAGGTGTAGCCCTTGCCCAGCGCGATGGGCTCGCCGTTTACCTTGATCTCGGTGATGTCGATGAAGTAGCCGTTGAAGGTCTTCTCGCCGGTCACGACACCCAGCGCCGTGAAGGCCAGGCCCTGCGCTTCCTCGTTGAACTCAAGGCCCACCGTGTACTCGCCGGGGCCGGTGATTTCGGCGGTGGTCGCCTGCACCGGGTACTCGTTGCCGTCCATCCAGAAGCAGCTGGACCAGTCGGCGTTGGCGTACATGATGTACGCGGTGTCGGTGACGGGCAGCAGCGAGAAGTCGATCTCAAAGCTCTTGACCGACGCGAACAGCGCCTTGTCCACGATGATGGGCGCGGCGTCGTCCAGCTTGCCGTCGAAGGAGCGGGCGTCGGTGGGCAGTTCGCTGACCCACTCGTTGTAGATGTTCATGCGCGTCTCCACGCCGTCGTCGGAGGAGGTGTAGCCCTTCGTGAAGTCGATCGCCTCGCCGTTCACGCGCATGGTGTTGATGCGGATGTACGCGCCGGGATAGGTCTTCTCGCCCTTCACGATGCCCAGCGCCGTGAAGGCCAGGCCCTCCGCAGGCTCGGCAAACTCCAGGCCTACCGTGTAATCGCCGAAGCCGTCGATGTCGGCGACCGTCGCGGTCACCGGATACTCGTTGCCGTCCATCCAGAAGCAGCTGGACCAGTCGGCGTTGGCGTACATGATGTAGGCCCTGTCCACGCCGAACTGATGCAGCGTGAAATCGATTTCAACGGACTTCACCGCCGCGAAATCGTCCTTGTTCACGATGATGGGGCTGGCGTCGTCGATCGCGCCGTCGAAGGAGCGGGCGTCGGTGGGCAGTTCGCTCACCCACTCGTTGTAGATGTTCATGCGCGTCTCCACGCCGTCGTCGGAGGAGGTGTAGCCCTTGCCCACTTCGATCGCCTCGCCGTTGACGCGGATGGCGTTGATCTCGATGGTGTAGCCGGGCAGCAGGTTCTCGCCGTTCACGATGCCCAGCGCCGTAAAGGCCAGGCCCTGCGCTTCCTCGTTGAACTCAAGCCCCACGGTGTACTGGCCGGGGCCGGTGATCTCGGCGGTGGTCGCCTTCACGGGATACTCGTTGCCGTCCATCCAGAAGCAGCTGGACCAGTCGGCGTTGGCGTACATGATGTACGCCACGGGGGCGGCGGCCTCCTCGGCCACGGCGGGCAGCACGCCCAGCAGGCCGATGATCAGCGCCAGGCTCAGGATCGTTGCCAATACTCTCTTCATGATTCGGTTCCTCCTCCAATCGTCGTTCGGGTTCGCATCTATCGCTTCTGCCGCGCGGCAGAAAAGCCCGTTCATTGCGCCTCGCCCACGGTCTCGCCCGGAAGGATCGAGCCTGCCACGGTCAGTATGCCGGGGCGATGGGTCTGGGGATGGTCGATGGCGTCCAGCAGCAGGTCGATCGTGCTGCGCGCCAGGTTTTCGGCGTCCTGCCGGTAGCTGGTCAGGGACGGGCTCATCATCCGCCCCAGCCGTATGCCGTCGAAGCCCGCCAGGCTCACGTCCTGCGGCACCCGGATGCTGCGCGCCTCCAGCGCGCCCAGCGCGCCGATGCAGCTGAAGTCGTCGGGGCAGAGCACGCAGGTGGGCGGGTCCGGGCCGTCCATCAGCGCGTTCACCGCCTGGGCGCAGGCCCTGGGGTTGTGGAAATGGCCCGGGAGTATGTATTCGCCCGGCACGCGCACGCCCAGCTGGGCGCACCGCTTGTAGAAGCCGGCCAGTCGCTCGCGCGTCACCACGCTGTCCTCGCCGTGGATGAAGGCGATCTTCCGGTGGCCCTTCTCCCAGGCGAAGCTGACCAGGGCCTCCATGCCCCCGCGGTTGTCGTTCATCACGCAGTCGCAGCCCTCAAAGGCGTGGTCGATCACCACGGTCGGTATGCCGCCGGCGGCCAGGCGGATGATGTCCGCCGAATTGAAATCGGCCTGCACCACCACCACGCCGTCCAGGCAGCGCCGCCTGACCCGCTCGTCGTAATCGCCCTCCTCGCCGTGGCGGGAATGGCGGATGAAGGTCATGTCGTTGTCGTGCTCCTCGGCGCTGGCCCGCAGCTCGTTCAGCAGCAGGCTGAAATACTCGTGATCCATCCGGTCTTCGTACAGTATGCCGATGTTGTGGGAGCGCCGGGTCTTCAGCGTGCGGGCGGCGGCGTTGGGGGCGTAGCCCATGTCCCGGGCCTTCTGGCGGATGTAGGCCGTCTTCTTCCGATCCGATTTGGTGCGGCCGTTCAGAGCCCGGGAGACTGTGGAAACGGATACGCCGCACGCCAGCGCGATATCCTTCATCTTCACCACATTCGCTTCCCCCTTCGCGCGAAAACCGCAGACAATAACTGCAATCGTTTGCATTTATAATATATACGCATTTCACGCATTTGTCAACTGTTTTTGAACACAAATTGCAAAAAAAGACATCGTTGTCACTTCCGCGCGCCGTTTTCCGCGGTTGACATCCGGGGCGCAATGCGGCATAATGAGAACAGACATATCAAAACAAGCGATACCGAGGAGGCGCATTATGAAAAAGCTGCTTATCATCCTGATCTGTTTCGCCCTGCTGGCCGCGAGCGCCGTCGCCGAGGTCACCCCCCTGGTGGGCGAAGCCCTGCCCGAATTCACGTTCGACACCACCGACGGCGCCGCCGTGTCCGTCTCCGAGCTTCTCACGACCAAAGACTTGGTCGTCCTGAACATATTCGCCTCCTGGTGCCCGCCCTGCCGGGCGGAGTTTCCCGAGATGGAGCGCGTGTATCAGGATCACGGCGACCGGATGGAGATCGTCGCGGTGAGCGGCGACCCCGACGACACCCTCGAGATGATCGCCGATTACAAGGCGGAGCTCGGCCTGTCCTTCCCGATGGGGCTGGGGACCGACATCGCGGATTACGTGCAGCTGGAAGCGTACCCAACGACGCTGGTCGTCGACAAGCGCGGCATCATCGGGTACTTCCAGCTGGGGGCGTTCGCGACCGAGGCCCAGTTCCGGGGCCTCATCGATTACTTCCTGAGCGAGCGCTACGACGGCACGGCCCCCGGGGTCTTCAACGTGTACGTGTGCGATAAGGACGGCGAGCCGGTGCCGGGCGCCGTGGTGCAGTTCTGCGACGCCGCCTGCCGGCTGTACACCTCGGACGCGGATGGCATCATCACCTTCACCGGCAAGCCGGCGCGCTACAGCCTGCACATCCAGAGCGTCCCGGAGGGCTACGGCTATGACCCGTCCTTCGAGGCCGTGTCCGACGGCTCGGGCGAATGGGCGATCATCGAGCTCGCGAAGGAGTAAGTGCGCCGTCCAAAACGCGAATCCCTCCGGCCAGGCCGCCGGAGGGATTCGCGTTTCCATGTTTTACGGGGCCTCTCCCCCGTCCGGGGCCAGCCCGGTCATGTCTGAGAGCATGTCCGCGAATATGCGGTAGTACTTCAGATGCTCCTCGTTCCAGAAGACCTTGCGGTTGACGGTGGCCAGGACCAGCGCGTACCGCTCCCCGGACCGGTCGCTGAAGGGGATGTAGATGTAGGACAGGATCTGCTGGGCGAGCAGCGCGTCCCGAAGCTCGGGATAGCCCTCCTCCTTCTTGTCCACCGTATGCACGATGGTCATGCCGTCCTTCATGTACCGCGGGATCTCCAGCTCGTTCAGCGTATGGGACGTAAGAAACGCCTGCAGGGCGTCCACGTCCCGCTTCTCCTTGCCGCCGGCGGTCACGAGGCGCTGATCCCGGGCGCGCCACAGGGAGAGCAGCGGCACGACGGCGCGCACGGCAAACTCGTTGACCAGCGTGTCCAGCGGCGGGCGCTTTCCGTAGCGCGCCATGTACTGCATCTGGACCAGCGCGTCTCCCAGGGGCAGGTCGTCCCGCCCGCGGACCAGGTTCCGCTCGCCGCTTGACTGCTCCGCCTTGATCTGCGCCAGCAGCGGGTGCTTTCCGGGCGTGTGGATGATGTAGCGGTTCCGGCCCTTCTCCTTGGCCAGATACAGGCAGTAGTCCGCCACGAGGAACAGGTCGCTGTAGTTCTGCGCGGCCTCCGGATAGACCGCGGCGCCGATGGACACGGTGGTGCCGGGCAGGGCGGCGCTGATGACGCTCTTGATGCTGCGCAAATAGGCGCGCAGCGCGGTCTCGTTCTCCACGTGGTAGAACAGCATCATGAATTCGTCGCCGCCGATGCGGCCGACGGCGCCCCCGTCCTTGAGCTCCGTCTCGATGACGCCGGCGACCTTGCGAAGCAGCTCGTCTCCGTACTGGTGGCCGTAGTTGTCGTTCACGTGCTTGAAGTAATCCACATCCAGAACGGCCACGGCCGAGCGCTCGGCGTGCTGCCGGTCGATCCGGTCCTGGGCCATGCGGGTGATGTACTCCTTGCCGATGACGCCGGTCAGGGCGTCGTAGGCGATCTCGCGCTCCTGCGTCCCCCGGGTGCGCATGGGATGGATCAGGCCGATCAGGCCGGCCGTCTCGCCGTCGCGGCGCGTGGTGACATAGCGGCACTGCACGGCCTGTATTTCGGCGTCGTCATTGAACAGGTTCTGCGCGATCTCGATGCGGAAGCGGGGCGTGCCGCCGCGGAGGTTCTCGATCAGCTCGTCCAGGGCGGGCAGGTGCTCCGCGTCGCAGCGGGCGGCCAGCGCGTCGCGGAAATCGCTCAGCTGCATGACGCCGTCGGAATAGGCGCTCTGTTCGGCGTTGTACAGGGCGATGGCGTCCTCCGCGCGCGTGTATTCAACGAACAGATCCTCATGCAGCGAGAGCATGGCGTCGTAGGCGCTCAGCGCGCGGTCCTGGCGGCGGAAGCTGTCCATCAGCTGATCCAGGCGGCAGAGCACGACGCGGATCATCGCGCCGTCCGCCTGTCCGTCCTCCCGGGGCATGACGCGCGTCAGATACGGCACTTCGGGCATCTTTTGAAAGCGGGTCAAAAACCACTCGTGATTGCCCGTCTCCAGGTGATGCAGGAATTCCCCGCGGCTCTCTTCCGTCAGGAAGGACTCCACCGGGACAAACACGTCGTTCTGCGCAAGCCACCACGCTTCGGCATTGGCTGAAAGCAGGCGGTGGTCATCGGCAGCGATCAATACCTCCAGGAGGCCGGAATCAAACATAGTACACCTTCTCTGTTGGGTTCTCCGATATTATTATACCACATGCCAATACTTGGGGCAACTGAGAA
>JAFYBB010000059.1 GCA_017540445.1 Clostridia bacterium
CGCCCATCTTGCGGCCGCCGAGGAAATAGTCCTTCTCGTTCGCGCCCTTGGAGCGCGTGAAGAAGAAGACGCCGATGCCGATCATGAACAGGAGGTAGATGATAAATACGACCAGTTCGGTAATGTTCATGGAACCGCCTCGCTTTTCTGTTCGTTATACATCCTGCATTATAGCTTAACATGTATATGCTTTACCAGTTTATCAGAGTAAATTTTCGATTAACAGATGGGCACAAAATCATCCGGTTCGCTGCTAAATCGGGCGCGGGACGCATAGGCTTGAGCATCGACTCCAAAGGAGGGCGCGGAAATGGAAAAGACGCGAAGACAGGTCTGCCTCGCCATACTGAAGGGCCTGCTGGCCGCCGTGGGGCTGACGCTTTTGATGATGGCCGTCGTCGCGGCGCTGATCGTCTGGCTGAGGCTGTCCGACAGTATGCTGACCGGGCTGAATCAGGTGATGAAGGTGCTGTCGATACTGCTGGGCACCGCGCTGGCCGTGGGCCGCGGCGGCCGGCGGGGCTTCGTGACCGGCGCGACGCTGGCCATGCTGTACATGATACTCGGCTACGCCGGCTACGTGCTGCTCGGCGGCAGCGCCTTCTCGGTGGGCGAGATGCTGGGCGAGGTGCTGATCGGCGCGGCCCTGGGCGCCACCTGCGGCGCGCTGCTGTCCAATATGCCGGAAAGGAAGCGGAGAAGGACGGCGTAGGGGTTTAGGGAATAGGGTGTAGGGGCGACGATGCGCCGCCCACCGGAGAGGGAACAGGGAACAGGGTACAGGGAACAGGAATAGCCGGGGAACGGATACGATTCGGTACAACGTCTATTGCCTCCCCACCGCAGTGGGTTCGATCGCCCGGAGAACAGTCCGGTGGACTGTTCTCAGTGAGAACGGGCCGGCAGGCCCTTGGAGAGGGGGACCGCTTGCGGTGGTGGGGGACCTCTGAACATATCGTCGTGCGCTGCGGTTCGTCATAAGTGCCCTATCCCCCGCTTCGCGGGTACTTCCCCATCTGCGGATGGGGAAGCTCAGGTGTACGAAACGGTTTGTTTCCACGCAAACCGTCCCCATGACTAACGTTCCCCTGTGAATCAAACAAATCCCGTCAGGGATTTGCACCAGAATTCCTCACTCCTCATTCCTCATTCCTCACTCAACCATCCATCGCCTGCCGGGCTGGTGCCGACTCCACGTTCCGGCGTTCACGCCCCGACCTCCCTCGCCAGCTCATCCATCATCTCCCTCGTGATCGGGCAGATGGCGCTGATGTAGAGGGTGTCGCGGACCGAGAGCAGCTTGCGTGCCTTTTCGTCGTCGCCGTCCTGGTGGAACATGCGGGCCAGGTAGTAGATCGTGGTGATCTGGCGGGGCTTGGCCTTGTGGGCCTTGCGGTAGTAGTCCATCGCGGTGGCGCGGTACTCGGCCGCCTTCTCGCCGCCCTGCCTGGACATGGCCTCGTACAGCTGGCCCAGGTTGTCCAGTGTGGAGGGGTCCTCGTCGTCGTAGTCCATCGCCTCCAGGTTGAAGTCCAGCGCGGACTGGAAGTCGCCGTCGACCTTGGCCTTCTCCACCCGGTACATGCCCAGCGTGCCGTAGATCATGCCGTTCATCTTCTGCTGTGCGGCGCGGCCGATGGTCTCGATGGCCTTGTCCAACTGCCCCAGCTTCCACAGGCAGATCGAGTAATCCACCCGCAGCTCGAACCAGTCGTCCTTGGTCAGGTTCTTCATCTGGCCCATGCGCCGCATCAGCGCGTCGGCCCTGTCGAAGTGGCCCTCGCGCATCAGCAGTATCGCGTAGCCGCGCAGTATGTTCTGGGCTTCGATGCCCAGGCGCTCCGCTTCCTCATACAGCCCGAGGGCGGTCTTGTACTTCTCCGCGGCCTCCCGCGGCTTGCCCGCCGCCGCCAGCTTGTTGGCCTCCACATGCGTCTTGTAGGCCTTGTTTCCCGTAAATGTGGCCTTCGCACCGTCAAACAGTCCCATGTTCCAACTCCCTCTCGATTTTGCATTTCAGCCGGGCCAGCCGCTTTTCCAGCTGCGCCTGTGGCTCGCCGTCCGGATAGCGCGCCGACTGCCCGGCGTATTCCAGGGCCCGGCGATAGTCCCTCAGCCGGTGCTCGTACAGCTTCGACAGCTCCGTGCAGGCCGGGCCGGGCAGCTGTCCGCGGTTCAGCATCTGCATGAGCGTGTCCCGGGCGCCGTCCCAGTCGCCCGACCTGCGGCACAGCAGGTACAGCCGCCAGTTGGCCATGCCCGCCACGCGCTCGCCCGTCAGCGCCGAGAGCGTGCCCGCCGGCCTGGGCTTCGCCGCGACGCGGTACATCTCCCGCGCCGGCTTCAGCTCGCCCTGCCGCTCCAGCGAGCGGCCCATGCTGAACTGGTCCCGCTGGTCGGAAAGCGCCTCCGGCCGGGCGTTGATCTGGCACAGCCGCACCAGCAGCGTCGCCAGCGTCGCGATGTCCTGGCAGTTGTGGCGCACGATGTCCTCCAGCAGCGCCTCGTCGCCGGTCTTCATGAACTCGAAGTACCGGGCGGGCACCTCGCTGCCGGGCAGGTCGTCCTCGCGGGGCATGCCGAGGATCCTCTCCTCGATGACCGACAGCCGGCAGCTGCCCAGCCGCAGCTTCCACGCGCGGCGGGCGGGCGTGATCAGGTCCAGGTTCGCAAGCGCCGGCCAGCGGTCGCGCATGCGGCACATCGTAAACCGCGCCTCCAGCAGCGGCATGTCGAAGGTCTTGCCGTTGAAGGTGCACACGCTGTCGCACTGCTCCATGCGCCGGGCCAGGCGGTCGATCAGCTCCGGCTCGTCGGCGTAGTCCCGCATCAGGTACTGCTCGACGACGAGCGTCTCCCCTTCCACATACCCCACGCCTACCAGGAAGGCCACCGTGCCGGCCCCGTGGGACAGGCCCGTGGTCTCCGTGTCCAGGAACAGGCAACGGGTGACGTCAAACCGCGGGCCGCACCAGCCGATGCGGCGCAGGCCGGCGGCGGGCAGGTCGTAGATGGCGCCGTCCAGCGGCACGCGGGTGACGCGACACATCACGCCGCCCCGCCGCACGGGCGCGGCGGGCGTCGACGTCTTCATCCTGTTCAGCTTTGCCCGCAGCCCGGACGCCATGTTCCATCACCGCCTATTATTTTAAATATCCCCGGGCGGATTGTCAAGCGGCGAAAACTGTGCTATTATTGAAGCGTACATTCCGCCGCATGACAGGAGGGCGATACCATGCTTGAGATCGGAACGCCGGCCCCGGATTTCACGCTTCCGGACCAGAACGGCACGCCGCACACGCTGTCCGACTATCGGGGCAAGCGGGTCATACTGTATTTCTATCCGAAGGACAACACCTCGGGCTGCACCAAACAGGCCTGCGGCTTTGCCGGGCTCTACCCGCAGTTTCAGGAAAAGGGCGCGGTGGTGCTGGGGGTCAGCAAGGATTCGGTGGCGTCCCACAAGCGCTTTGAGCAGAACCACGGCCTGCCGTTCACGCTGCTCTCCGATGAGGACAAAACCGTCATACAGGCCTACGACGTCTGGAAGGAGAAGAAGAACTACGGCAAGGTCACGATGGGCGTGGTCCGCACCACCTACCTGATCGACGAAAACGGCGTGATCGTCAGGGCTCTGGGCAACGTCAAGGCCGCCGACAACCCCGCGCAGATGCTAAAAGAACTGGGCTGATACGCCGGAAAGGAAGGCGCGCGATGGCAAAGATCATCTCCGCGGGCCACATCTGCCTGGACATCACCCCCACGTTCCGCCCGGGGCAGACCCATGACAGGCTGGCCGACCTGCTGGTGCCGGGGAAGCTGATCGAGGTGGGCGCGGCCAGCGTGTACGCCGGCGGCAGCGTGGGCAACACGGGCCTGGCGCTGAAGCGGCTGGGCAACGACGTGGCGCTGCTGGGCAAGGTCGGCGACGACCTGCTGGGCGCGACGCTGCAGCGCATATTGTCGGAGGCGGGCGCGGGCGGCCTGATCGTGGACCCGGCCAGCTCCACCTCCTACTCCGTGGTGCTGGCGCCGCCGGGCATCGACCGGATTTTCCTGCACAACCCCGGCGCGAACGACACCTTTGTGCCCTCGGACATCCCGGAGGCGGCGCTGACCGACGCCGTCCTGTTCCACTTCGGCTACCCGACGCTGATGAAGCGGCTCTACAGCGAGGGCGGCGCGGCGCTGTCGCGCATGCTGCGGGATGTGAAGGCCCGGGGCGTCGCCACGAGCCTCGACATGACCGCGGTGGACCCGATGAGTCAGGCCGGGCAGGCCGACTGGCGGGCGATACTGGCCCGGGCGCTGCCCTGCGTGGACTTCTTCGTGCCCAGCTTTGAGGAGCTGTGCTTCATGCTCGACAGGCCGCTGTACGAGCGCCTCTGCGCCGAAGGCGGCGACATGACCGGGCGGCTGAGCCTGGCCGGGGACGCGCTGCCGCTGGCCCGGGCGTGCCTGGACATGGGCTGCGCCGCGGTGCTGTTGAAGTGCGGCCTGTCCGGCATGGTCTTCGCCTCCGCCGGGCGCGGGCGCGTGCTGGAGATCGGCGCGCGGCTGAGGCCGGACGCTGGCCTTTGGTCCGACCGGTGCATCGCGCAGCCCTGCTTTCAGGCGGAGGCCGTGCGCAGCGCCGCGGGGGCCGGGGACGTGAGCATCGCCGCCTTCCTGACGGCGCTATTGAACCGGGAATCGCCCGAGATGTGCGTGAAGCTGGCCGCCGCCGAGGGCGCGGCCGCGGTATCCTCTTATGACACCCTGGGCGGCATACAGCCGCTGGACGAATTGAAGCGGCGCATCGACGCCGGCTGGAAGACGATGGAGGGATGATGTTATGCTGGTCAACATGAAGCAAATGCTGGAAGAGGCGCGCCGGGGCGGCTGGTCTGTGGGCTTTTTCAACGCGGTGGACGTGGAGATGGCCCGGGCGGTCATCGAGATGGCGGAGGCCATGCGCGCGCCGGTCATCGTGGGCACCGCGGAGATCCTGCTGCCCGCCATGTCGCTGGAGCGGGTGGCCGAATACCTGATCCCGATGGCGAAGAAGGCCAGCGTGCCGGTGGCGGTGCACTACGACCACGGGCTGACCTTTGACAAGTGCATGGAGGCGCTGAAGCTGGGCTTCACGTCGGTGATGTTCGACTGCTCGACATCGCCCTACGAGAACAACCTGGCCAACGTCTCCCAGATGGTGCGCATCTGCCACGCGATGGGCGTGACGGTGGAGGCCGAGCTGGGCCACGTGGGCGACAACTTCGGTGCGGGCAAGCTGGCCAACCCGTCGGACTACTACACCGACCCGGCCATGGCCCGGGACTTCGTGGGCCGCACCCGGGTGGACGCGCTGGCCGTGGCCGTCGGCAATGCCCACGGCGACTACAAGTTCCCGCCGAAGCTGGACTTCGACCGCATCTCCAAGATCGCCCGCGTCACCGGCAAGCCGCTGGTGCTGCACGGCGGCAGCGGCCTTTCCGACGACGACTTCCGCGAGGCCGCCCGCCGGGGCATCTGCAAGGTGAACATATTCACCGACCTGGACAAGGCCGGCCGCCGGGGCGCGGAGGCGGGCCTGCAGGCGGGCGCGAAGACGCTGATGGAGCTCATGCCCTACGAGATCAACGCCATGAAGGCCGTGGTGCGCGAGAAGATCGCGCTGTTCGGCTCGGAGGGGAAGGCGTAGGCATCGCCCGGCGCGTGCGATTGGACTTGGAGGTGACTATATGACCTGGTATGGGCTGTACAATGACGACGTACAGGTTGCGCGATTCGCCGTGCATCATTCCGTCATAACGGCGTATATCCCCCAGAGGGTCGAGCTGCTTCCCATGCAGATCTGTCACACGGGGCCCGACGGCTTTTCCGCATGGCTGCGCGAGCGGGCGATCGATCTGAACAGCGTTCAGCACCGGAACATGATGAACGAACTGGTGGGAAGCCGCGACAAGATCACGCTCGCCGTTCGCACGCACATGTTCAGCATTTCGGATACGTTCACCTGCTTCGAGGAGGGCATGTTCACGCCGCGCGAAAAGCTCTGCCGGCCGGAAGATCAGAACACCGTCAGCGATTACATCCTGGTATCCAGCGACACGAGCCTCCGCGGGCTGCGGGTCGCGACGCCAAACGCCTCCACCGACGGCAGCTTTACCAAAACCTGGCGGTTTGAGCGCGGAGCCTGGTGGCTCTATAAAATACAGTCGGCCGCGGCAACCGACGCGGAAATATCGATCAGTCATGTTCTGAGAAGCATCGGCTGGGACGCGGCCGAGTATGAACATGTCGGCAGATACCGCAGGCGCGTCAAGACGCGAAGCTTCCTGCGCCCAAAGGAGTTTTTCGAGCCCTATGATTCCTTCCGCTTTCGATTTGACGATCCAAGCGATGATGACGACGCGATATACCGGAACCTCGCATCCCTCGGCGCGGCATTTGAAACCGCCTGGAAGCGAATCCTCCTGGCGGACGCGGTGTTTGAAAACACGGACCGGCACATGCGCAATTTCGGCGTGATCCGCTCTTCGGCGACAGGCGAGGTGCTGCGCCTGGCGCCGAATTTCGACAACAACCAGGCGTATCTCGCCAATCCGTCGGGAAGCTATTCGGGCAGGATGCTCGCCGCTTATATGCAGCACGCGGACGCTCAGGTCCGCTCTGACCTGAAGGCGCTGTCGGACGCGTTGAGCGGGCATACATACCTCGATCCGGCGTACAGGGCCTGCCTGCCATATCTGGCCCAGTGAATGCACAGCACCGCAATGTGCGCAAAAAAGCAGGCCGTCCGAAGCGGACGGCCCGCATGGTGGGGTTAAATGGGCTCGAACCATCGACCTTTACGATGTCAACGTAACGCTCTAACCAACTGAGCTATAACCCCGAACAACGTGTTATATTATACTTCATGATTTCCCGTTTGTCAATACCCATGTCAGGTTAATTCAAGGTATCCTGAAGCTGAAAGCGCGGCGCGGAGTTGTTTCCGCGCCGCGCGCCGCGTCAGGGCTTGATCTTCTTCGTCAGCGCCATGGCCCAGCCGTAGCACAGCGCGGTGAGGGCGGAGGCGATGGCGGTCATCATCAGCGTCAGCAGCCGGTGGTCCATGCGCAGGCCCAGCACCACCATCAGTACGATCATGCCCATCACCACGAACATGTTGGGCAGCATGTAGATGGCCACGGCGGCGCTCTGCTTGATCACCTCGATCTCGTTCTCCCAGTCCAGGCGCATGTGGCGGATGCCGCACACGCAGCCCCAGGCCGTTGAGAACGCGCACAGCGAAAGGCCCAGCAGCAGGTACAGCGCGGCGTTCAGCGCGGGCACATGGGCCGAGACGCACATGCACAGCGTCGAGAAGGCCATGAACGGGACCGTCAGCAGCAGGTTGAACAGCATCTTGCCGCGGTAGACGGTCTTCTTCTCGATGGGCAGGCTCTGGATGATCCAGTAGTTCTTGCCCTCCAGCGAAGGCGAGCAGGCGGTGGTGGCGACCATGCCGATGAAGAAGTGGACGATGAACGGTATGGCCGGCTGGAGCATGGCCGGGCTGATGGGCGCGCCAGCCGTGACGGTGGAGATGATCCTGTCCGCGCCGACGACGAGGGTGACGAGTCCCACGATTGCGGCGAGCAGCATGCCCATCGCGCCGTTGGTCATGTAGGCGGTGGAGCCGGTCAGCCGCTTGAACTCCTTGAAGGCGATGGAGAAAACCACGCTGCGCCGCTTCTGCGCCCTCATGCGGAAGCGCTTCGCCGCGGCGTGCGACTTCATGGCGGAGTTGATGTTCCTGTAGGAGCGGCCGACGATGGCGAACACCGCCGCGAACAGCAGCAGGGTCAGGCCCACCAGCAGCAGCGCGCTCGACAGGCTGGGCTTTGTGACCGCGTCGGTGAACCACCGGACGGGCAGGTAGTATCTCGACGCGCCGCCGGTGAAGCTGGCGGCCTTCTGCAGGGTCGACTGCACCCGGTCGTTGCGGAACATGCTCTCCAGGAAGAAGCGCAGCGAGAAGCAGAGCAGTACGAATACAAACGTCAGCACCGTCTGGACGATGTTGGTCTTGCGGAACCCGGCGCTGATCCTGGCGATCAGAAAGCCCAGGAACGACGCGATCAGCATCGGAATGCCCGGCAGAAACAGCGACAGCAGCAGCCACAGCGGGTACACGCCGATCGCGGGGCGGGCGTAGTAGCCGTAGCCCCCCAGCATGGACAGCGATATGACCAAAAACCAGGGCAGGCTCTTCAGGTACATGTACAGGAACTTGCAGGCGGCCACGGTGCCGCTTGAAAAGGGCAGCGACATCAGCATGTCGTATTCCTTGAAGTTGAACAGATAGCCGTTCGTCTTCAGCAGCGTCAGCACGAAGGCCATGGCGCTGACCGTCAGCGCGCACATCTGGGGCGCGGCGCCGATGAAGCCGAATTTGCCGAAGCCGATGCAGAGCGCCACGCAGAACGCGATCAGCATGGCGTACAGTATCGCCTTTCCGACGGTGTTTCCGATGATCTTC
>JAFYBB010000060.1 GCA_017540445.1 Clostridia bacterium
AGTTCGAGGGCCGCGAGCAGGAGGTTGCCGACGCCCTGTACAACGTGCAGAAGGAAGTCATGCGCCGCCACATCATCGACAAGGGCATCCGCCCCGACGGCCGCAAGCTGACCGAGGTGCGCCCCATCTGGTGCGAGGTCGGCGTGCTGCCCCGTCCCCACGGCTCCGGCGTGTTCACCCGCGGCCAGACCCAGGTCATGACCGTGGCCACCCTGGCCCCGATGTCCGAGCAGCAGATCATCGACGGCATCGGCACCGAGGATCGCAAGCGCTACATGCACCACTACAACTTCCCGGGCTATTCCACCGGCGAAGCCAAGCCCGCCCGCAGCCCGGGCCGCCGCGAGATCGGCCACGGCGCGCTGGCCGAGCGCGCGCTGCTGCCGATGATCCCCCCGGTGGAGGAGTTCCCGTACTGCCTGCGCCTGGTCTCCGAGGTCATGAGCTCCAACGGCTCCACCTCCCAGGCCTCCGTGTGCGGCAGCACCCTGGCCCTGATGGACGCGGGCGTGCCGATCAAGCGCCCCGTGGCCGGCGTGGCCATGGGCCTGATCAAGGACGTGGAGAACACCGGCAAGGTGGCCGTGCTGACCGATATCCAGGGCCTGGAGGACTTCCTGGGCGACATGGACTTCAAGGTGGCCGGCACCGCCCAGGGCATCACCGCCATCCAGATGGACATCAAGATCAAGGGCATCGACGAGGCCATACTGCGCCAGGCGCTGGCCCAGGCCTACGACGGCCGCATGCACATACTGGGCAAGATGCTGGAGGTGCTGCCCGCCCCGCGCGAGAGCCTCAGCAAGTACGCGCCCAAGATCGTCCACTTCTTCATCAACCCGGAGAAGATCGGCGAGGTCGTCGGCCCCCGCGGCAAGACCATCAACAAGATCATCGAGGAGACCGGCGTCAAGATCGACATCGAGGACGACGGCAGCGTGTTCATCGCCACCGAGAACGACGAGGCGGCCAAGCGCGCCCGTCAGATCATCGAGGGCATCGCGAAGGATCCCCAGGTGGGCGACGTGTACACCGGCAAGGTCGTGCGCATCATGACCTTCGGCGCGTTCGTGGAGTTCGCGCCCGGCAAGGACGGCCTGATCCACATCTCCAAGCTGGCCAACGAGCGCGTGGAGAAGGTCGAGGACGTCGTGAACATCGGCGACACGCTGGAGGTCCGCATCGGCGAGATCGACGACCAGGGCCGCATCAACCTGGTGCGCAACGACATCGTCTACGACGACGACTCCATGCCCGTGCGCCGTCCTCCGCGCACAGGCGGCGACCGGGGCGAGCGCCGCGGCGGCGACCGCGACCGCAGGCCGCGCCGCAGGGACTGATACGACTGAACAATAGGATGGATGGGCATACTTGGTATGCCCATCCGTTCGCTATGTGCTGCGAAGGAGGCAAACCATGCCCGCCAACATGACCGTGCCCTGTGACAACGGGCTCATCAACCTGCGCGTCGGCGCGATCATACTGAAGGACGGCAAATTCCTGATGGCCGGGAACGCGCGGGACGCCTACCTCTACTCCGTGGGCGGGCGCATCCGCTTCGGCGAGACGGCGGAGGAGGCCGTGATCCGCGAGACGCAGGAGGAGACCGGCTGGCGGCTCGCGGTGGACCGGCTGGGCTTTGTGCACGAGAACTACTTCTACGGCGACATCCCCGGCGTCAACCGGGGCAAGCTGATCTACGAGGTGTCCTTCTACTTCTACATGAAGGTCCCGGCGGACTTTGAGCCCATCGGCGAGAGCGCCACCGACGAGGGCCGCGTGCGCGAGACGATGCAGTGGGTGACCCCCGACGACCCCAGGACGATCTACCCGGAATTCTACCGCACGGAGCTCAGGCGTCCGGAAATGACCGTGAAGCACTTCGTGACGGATGAGCGCGGAGGCGGGGCATGAGTCACCCCGCGAAGTGGCGCGAGACGTGCGATCCCTTTGCCCTGCCCTATAGCCGCTTTCGCCCGCTGGAGATACTGGGCTATCCCCACGCGGGGAACGACGTGTTTCACGCGCGGGGCCTCTATCGCGGCAGAGAGGTTCGCGCGTACATCAAGGTGGCCCGGCAGCGGGGCAGCGCCATCGAAAACGAGGTGGCGATCCTTGAACTACTCGACTTTGAGCTCGCGGGACGGGGAAACCGGGATTTCGACATCGCCTGGGCCCTGCTGCTGCGACCGGGACAGCGGTTCCTCAGGACCGAAGCGGAGCAGGCCGCCTTCCTGGAGGGCTACGCCGCGCTGGGCGATTTTGACCTGACCGCCGTGCGCCGCTACATGGCGCAGTGCTATGTTTACTTCCTGCAATTCAGCGGGGAGGACGGCGAATACTGCGATTATGTGCGCGGGTGGTTGAAGGGAGTTTAGGGAACAGAGAATTAAGGAGCACACAATATGACATTCGATCAAATCACATTGCCCAACGGGCTGCGGATCATCGGCGAGCGGATACCGCACTTTCGGTCCGTGTCGGTGGGGCTTTGGCTGGGCTCGGGCTCGCAGTACGAGGGCCTGGACGAGGGCGGCGTCAGCCACTTCCTGGAGCACATGGTGTTCAAGGGCACCGAGAAGCGCACGGCCCGGCAGATCGCCGAGGAGATGGACGCGGTGGGCGGCCAGCTGAACGCCTTCACGGCCAAGGAGTGCACCTGCTTCTACGCCAAGGTGGTGGACGAGCACCTGCCCCTGGCCATGGACGTGATCTGCGACCTGGCCACGCACCCCGCCTTTGACCCGGGCGAGATGGCCAAGGAGAAGGGCGTGGTGATCGAGGAGATCGCCATGGCCGAGGACACCCCGGAGGATCTGGTGCACGAATTGATCATGCTGGCCCACTACGGCGATCAGGCCGTGTCCCGGCCGATACTCGGCACCGAGCAGAGCGTCTCCGGCTGTACGCGGGAGCGCCTGCACGGCTACTGGCACAGGATGTACCGGCCCCAGAACGCAGTGCTGTCCATCGCCGGCAACTACGATTGGAGCGCCGTGCTGGACATGACGAACGCGCTGCTGGGCCACTGGCGGGCCGAGGGGCTGGACCGGCTGCCCTGCGCGACCCGGGCGGTTTCGCCCACGGTGGTCGCGAAGGAGAAGGACATCGAGCAGGTGCACATCTGCCTGGGCTATCCGGCGCTGCCGATGGGGGACGACCGCAACTACGACATCGCCATATTCAACAGCGTGTTCGGCGGGGCCATGTCCTCCCGGCTGTTCCAGAAGATCCGCGAGGAGCTGGGCTTGGCCTACACCGTGTACAGCTATCCCAACGCCTATACCGACACCGGCATGCTGTCGGTGTACGCGGCCACGAGCCCCGACACCGCCGTGCAGGTCTGCGACATGCTCCTGGCGGAGGCCCGGGCCATCGCCGAGGGCGGCATGACCCCGCAGGAATTCGCCATGGCCCGGGAGCAGCTGAAGTCCGGGTATATCCTGGGGCTGGAGTCCACCTCCGCCCGCATGCAGTCCAACGGTCGCAGGCTCCTGTTGATGGACAAAACCCGCACCGAGAGCGAGACCATCGACGCCATCAACGCCGTCGATTTCGACGCCGCCAACGCGCTGATGAAGCGCATGCTGACCGCACCGCATTCCCTGGCCCTGGTGGGCAAGGGCGCGGAGGCGCTGGCGGAAAAACTGCGCGGGTGACCGTATACGATCGAAGGGGCTGTCTCAAAACGAGACAGCCCCTTCGGTTATTTCACGGTGACGCTCTTGACCGGCGACCAGTCGGAATAGTAGATGATTTGGCCGCACACCCTGTAGGCCGCGACCCGAACGTAGTATTTCCCGCCGGAGTTCAGCTTTCGCACGGTGAGGGAGCCCACGCTCGCGTTGCTGATCGACTCGCTCCGGGCGTTTTTGAACGTCTTGGATGTGGCGTATTCGATGACGTACCCGCTCGTCTGGACGGTGCGCGGGGCCCACCGGACGGTCAGCGCCTTTTTCCCGGCGGAGACCGCCTTGACCGTCACGGGCTTGCACGTTCTCTCATCCGCCGAATAGTATGGATGGGAGGAGGCGATGGCAATGGCCCGCAACTGTGGCTACGGCCCCAAAAACATCGGCACGCGAACGACCGGCATATTGATGATGGTCGTGGGCGTGCTGATC
>JAFYBB010000061.1 GCA_017540445.1 Clostridia bacterium
AACGCGCTGCTGCTGGGGCTCTGCGGCTGCCTGCTGTACGAGCGCGCGGGCCTGTGGGCCAGCGCCCTGTTCCGCTGGTGCCTTGAGGCATGCTGCGCGTTCCTGCTGGGCTTTGGCGGCGGGGATGCCGCCGTCTACAGGCTGTACGGGGTGTCGGAAACGCTTTTGACCGGCGGCGACCGGGGGCCGCTGTACGGGCTGTGGCTGTCGCTGATGCTGGCGGCGCTGGCGCTGTGGACGGCGCGGAGGCGATGGTCCGGATGCAAAGGGTGAATACGCGGGAGCGCTCCGCCGGTGTTCGGCGGAGCGCTCCCGCATCTATGAAAGCTATGGCCGGTACACCCGCAGCGCGCCGGAGACGAGCCGCACGTCGAAGGGCAGGTCCTCGTAGATCTCGCCGTCGATCTGTATCGGCATGGGCGCGCCGGAGCGTATGCGCAGCCGCGCGTCCCGGCGGAAGCAGGTGGTGGGCAGCGCCATGATCTGCCGCTTCAGCAGCTTGACGAAGGCCCCCGGGATGCGCGCGCGGCGGATGTCGTCCACGATCACGATGTCCATCAGCCCGTCGTCGATCCTCGCCTCGGGGCAGATCGGTATGCCGCCGCCGATGCACTGGCCGTTGCCCGCGCAGGCGATAAACGCCTGATGGGGGCGCTCGCCGCCGTCCATGATCTCCGAGAACCGGCGGGGCCTGTAGGTCATAAGGGTCAGTATCAGCGAGGCCAGGTAGGCGGCGGAGCCCTTCAGCACCTTCATCCGGTTGTAGCGGCGCAGTATGTCCACGTCGATGCCGGTGCCGATGACGTTGATGCCCCGCACGCCGGCGCACTCCATGTAGTCGGTGTACTTCGCCTCGCCTTCCGTCAGCAGCCCAAGCGCGCCCTCCGGCGTGTCCGGTATGCCCGCCGCGGCGGCGAAGTCGTTGCCGCTGCCGCAGGGCATGATGCCCAGCCGCGCCTCGGCGGGGTCGCGCAGGCCGTTCAGCACCTCGTTCAGCGTGCCGTCGCCCCCCATGGCCACGATGTCGGGAACGCCGCCCCCGGGCGCGGTCAGCCGGCGGGCGATCTCCTTGGCTTCGCCCGGCCCGCTGGTCTCATGGAAGCGGTGGGGGAGGCCCTTTGCCGAGAGCATGGCCGTCAGCCGCTCGTAAAACCGCCGGGACTTGCCCTTGCCGGCGATGGGGTTGTAGATGAAGTGAAGCATGCCCGCGCCCCTTTCACGGCGCCTGCGCGAAGACCTGCGGCGCGCCGCGACAACATTATACAGGATACGGCAGGAACAGGCAAGAGCGCCACAGCGCGCCAAAGGTGAATTTTATCCTCCAATCGCTTGAATATTTATATAAACAGGGATATAATATTCTCATATATTGACAAATGATGATATAAGGCGGCGTGTTTGACATGAAGGACGAAATGCGCGCGTATCTGGACGCGCCTGTGAACCGGCTGGGCACCCACTGCGAAAAGTGGGACATGCTTGAGCGGCACTTTGGCCGCGGCGACCTGATCGCCATGTGGGTGGCGGACATGGATTTTCGGACCGTGCCCGAGGTGACCCAGGCCATCATTCGCCGCGCGGAGCACGGCATATTCGGCTACACCGACGACGGCGAGGAATCGCGCGAGGCCGAGGCCGGCTGGCAGAAGCGCCGCCACGGCCTGACGGTCGATCGGGCGTGGATGCTCTACAGCCCCGGCGTGGTGGACAGCCTGTTCTTCTGCGTCGAAGCGCTGACCGAGCCCGGGGACGGCGTGCTGGTGCAGCCGCCGGTGTACGGCCCGTTCTACGAGGCCGTCCGTTTGTTCGGCCGCAAATTGGTCAAAAACCCGCTGGTGCAAGGCGCGGACGGCTGGCACATGGATTTTGACGACCTGGAGGCCAAGCTCGCCCAGGGCGTGAAGCTGATGCTGCTGTGCAGCCCCCACAACCCGGTGGGCCGCGTGTGGCGGCGGGAGGAGCTGCAGAGGGTCGTGGAACTGACCCGCCGCTATGGCGTTATACTGGTGTCCGACGAGATCCACGCGGATTTCGCGCTGGACGGCAATCCCCAGGTGCGCGTGCTGTCGCTGGAGGGCGCGGATAAGTGCGTGATGCTGACCTCCGCCACGAAGTCCTTCAACCTGGCCGGGCTGCGCCAGTCCAGCATCATCGCGCCCGACGCCGAGCTGCGCGGGAAGCTGGCCGGGGCGCTGAAGCGGGCCCACGCCGGCATGCCGAACATCTTCGGCTCCGTCGCCCAGACCGCCGCCTATCGCTACGGCGACGCCTGGATGGACGCGGTGGTGGAATACGTGCGGGAGAACCGGGATTACGTGGTGAGCGCGCTGGGCGATCAGCTGCCGCAGATCGGCTGCCGGCCCCAGGAGGGCACCTATCTGATGTGGATGGATTTCACCGGCCTGGGCATGAGTCACGAGGCCGTGAAGGACATGCTGATCAACCGCGCGCGCGTCGCCATGAACGACGGCCTGTTCTTCGGCGAGGAGGGCAGGGGCTGGTTCAGGATGAATTTGGCCACGCCGCGGGCCAACGTGATAAGCACGGTGGAACACCTGATCGAAGCGATACGGAGCCGTTAGACTGTGATGAATTTCTTCAGAAAACTGTTCAAAAAGCCGGACAAGCAGATCGCGATGGACGTGGAGCTGGACGGCATGCACCCCAGCCGGATCATACAGCTGTCGTATCTGGTGATCGAGGGCAAAAGGATACGGGGCAAGAACTTCTACTTTGCCGCCAAGGCCATCAACCGCTACGCCCGACAGGTGCACGGGCTGAGCGTCTATCAGCTGCGCAAGCTGTCCGGCGGCAAGGGCTTTATCGACTACGCCGACGAGATCTACCGGGATTTCGCGGACTGCAAGCTGATCATCGGCCACGACGTGGCCGGGGACGTGCGCTATCTGCGCCGGGAGTTCGAGCGCATCGGCGTGAAGCTGCCCAACTACCCGATCTTCTGCACGCTGAAGCACTACACCAAGGAAGCGAATATACCGCTGAAGCAGAACCCGAACATGCTGAAGCCCCCGAAGCTGACGGAGCTGACCGAGCACTTCGGCCTGACCGAGGCGTTTATCGCGAACAAGTGCCACAAGTGGTACGGGGGCGGCGACCATCCCCACGACGCGCGCTACGACGCCGCGGCCGCCTACCTGTGCATGCTGGTGGGCGAGGAGATCGCGTGACGCGCGCAAAGCACCCGCAACCGCACACCCTTTCGATCGACGATGGACGAGGTGAGATCACATGAAGAAGCTGAGCATGCTCCTTGCGCTGTGCCTGCTGCTGGCGGCGCTGCCGCTTTACGCGCTGGGAGAGGATGTGGAGAGCGCCCGCCTGGAGGCCGACCCGGGCGAGGCCATGGGCCAGACCGGCGCACTGGGCCTGATCGCCGTGCCGGACGATGGGTCCGGAGCCGGCGCGGATGCGCCGCTGGACGCGGACGAGGTGTATGCCTGGCAGGAGGAGTGGGCGGTGTCCGCCATCCCGGAGGAGGAGACGGCAGTGTCGCCCGAGGAAGCGCCCCAGGCGGAAGAAGCGCAGGAGGGCGAGGCCGGAGAGCCCGCCGAGGCGCCCCAGACGCCGGAGGAACCGGAGGAACCTCAGGAGCCGGTCGATGCGCCGGACCCCGAGCTGGCGGCCTATGAGCTGACGCTGGGCATCGGCGAGTCGTTCGAGCTGAAGCCCGCGATGCCGGAGGGCGCCGGGGGGACCGTCGCCTGTACCGTGGACGACGCGGCCGTCGCCACCGTGACCACAGACGGCGTCGTGACGGCCGTGGCCGTGGGCGAGGCCCGCGTGACGGCGCTGTGCGACAACGGCGGCAGCGCCGAATGCGTGGTCACGGTCAAACTGGCCCCGGACGTGGTGAAGTTTGGCAGCAAGACCTTCGCGCTGGGCAAGGGCGAGGTCACCGACGCGCTGAAGGTGATCGTCGGCAGCGACGAGGACCGGTATGCCGGCGCGTACAAGGTCACCAGCAACCGGAAGAAGATTGTCAAGGTCAATCCCGATGGCACCATCGAGGGCGTTTCCAAGGGCAAGGCCACGCTGACGGCGGTCACCTACAACGGCAAGAAGGCCACCTGCACGGTGAGTGTCCTGAGCGCGCCCAAGTCGCTTGACGTCGCCGTGGACAAGAAGACGATCGGCGTCGAAGAGACCGCGCAGATCGCCTACAGGCTGCCCGACAAGACGGCCAGCCAGATCTTCTACAGCAGTCAGGCGCCGGAAATCGCCGAGGTGGACCCGCAGACCGGCGCGATCACGGGCATAGCCCCCGGAACCGCCCGCATCCGCGTCAGCACGTTCAATGAGATCGAGAAGTATGTGAAGGTCAAGGTGCTGCCCGCGCCCACGGAGCTGTCCTTTGAGGAAGAGGCGGTCAAGATCGGCGTCGGCATGGAGCTGAAGGTCGCCGCGGCGGTGGACAAGGGCGCGGCGGGCAACATCACCTATAAGATCGGGAAGAAGAGCATCGCCGCCTACGACGGCAAGGTGGTCAGGGGCGTCAAGAAGGGCAAGACCTATCTGGTGGCCAGGACCTACAACGGCCTCACCGCCAAGTGCGCGATCCAGGTGGTCAGCGCGCCGAAGAGCGTGAAGCTGCCCTACAGCACCCGCACCATCGGCGTCGGCCAATCCCTGCAGCTTGCGCCGGTGCTGGACAGGGGCGCCAGCACCTTCACTTACGCCAGCAGCAACACCAAGGTAGTTGCCGTCAGCAAGAGCGGCCTGGTCAAGGGCAAATCGAGCGGCAAGGCGACCGTCACGGTGAAGACCTACAACGGGAAGACCTGCAAGCTGGCGGTCACCGTGCTGAAGGCCCCGGGTTCGATCACCCTGAAGCCCGCGAAGCTGGAGCTGTGCATCGGCGAGAGCGCGCAGGTCGCGTTCAGCCTGCCCAAGAACACCGCCGCCGAGGTCACGGGCGGCATCAAGGACGAGGCCGTGGCGAAGCTGAACACCTCCAACGGCAAGGTGACCGGCGTCAGCGCCGGCGAGACGGTGCTCACCGTCACCACCCACAACGGCAAGTCGGCCACGACCAGGATCAAGGTGTTCAAGAGCCCGGATTGGATCAGCCCGGACACCAATCTGCTGGAGATGCTGGAGGGCGAGACGCACGCGCTGAAGATCGAGCTGAGCCCGGACAGCCGTTCGCCGCTGAGCTACGCCAGCGCGGACTGCAAGGTGGCCTCCGTGTCGTCCGACGGCGTCATCACCGCCAGGGGCGGCGGCGAGACCACGATTAAGGTGACCACCAACGACCCGGACGTGTCCTGCAGCGTGAGCGTCACCGTGTGGCCCGCGCCGGACAGCGTCAAGTTCAACAAGAAGGAGATCGAGCTGGACGTGGGCGACACGGCCCAGCTGATGCCCGTCATTCCCGACGGCAGCGTCACCACCTTCACCTACGCCTCCTCCGACGAGAAGATCGCCGTGGTCTCCGACGACGGCATCGTCACCGCCGTCGCCCGGGGCACGGCCGAGATCGGCGTGAAGACGCACAACGGCAAGACGGCCAAGCTGAACCTGACGGTGGTGGACCCCTATTACCCCGAATCGGTGTCGGTGCTCAACCTGCCGGAATATATGGAGTCGAACAGCACCTATCAGCTGCAGCTGAGCACCAAGCCGCAGACCGCCATACCGGATCTGAAGTGGAGCACCACCGACGAGTCCATCGCGTGGGTGGACGACAGCGACGTGATCCACACCTCCGGCTTCGGCTATGTGAAGCTGTCCGCCGTCTCCCGCAAGAACAGCGCCGTCAAGCTCGAGTTCATACTGGCCGTCGAGACCGACAGCGTGACGCTGGTCATACCGGAGCGCACCACGAACGTCGATGGCATCAAGGCGAACCTGGCCAAGATCGAGGCCATACACACCTCGGCGATCAACCAGCTGAAATCGATGTATTCCGGCGGGGTGATCACAAGCGCCGACGCGCTGAAGCGCAAGAGCATCATCGACAACGCCTTCAAGGACTACGCCTTCCCGTGGATGACGCCGGAATACCAGAAGTACTGGAAGGCGGAGAACTCCGAGAACGGCGCCAAGGACTTCAAGCCCGATCGCGTGTACTACGGCCTGCCCTACATATCCGGTTCCGGCAACAACCGCGCGTACAACGCCGCCAAGGCCCTGAGCGAGGCCCGCTACACCGACAGCGGCAACGGCTATTACCTGCTTAACCGCAAGAACCCGCTGAACGGCAAGTACTGCGGCAACGACTGTTCCGGCTTCGTGAGCGCCGCCATCTGGGGTACGAACAGCAGCCACAGCGCCGACCGCACCGCGGAGATCGCCGAGTCGTCCGCCTACAAGACCATCAACGGCTTCACGTCGATGCGCCCGGGCGACCTGATCTGCAGGGGGTACAAGCACGTGGTGATGTTCCTGTACTACGCCAACAAGGACAAGACCCAGATCATGATCATCGAGAACGGCGGCATAGAGGCCGGCACGAATACCGTGCACTGCATGAGGATGGAGGTCAAGTACTACGAGAACAACGGCTACAGGGTGCGCCGCCTGAGCAGTTTGGGATAGGGCGAAGCACACGGGGCTGTTGCACAACGATGCAACAGCCCCGTCGTTGATATGGCCTCAGCCCCGCCGCAGGGCGGCGTGCTCCC
>JAFYBB010000062.1 GCA_017540445.1 Clostridia bacterium
ACGGCCAGCAGGGTGACGATGATTCTCTTCATGACGATGACCTCCCAATGTATGTGATGAAAAAACGATTTATTCTATTATAGCGGTAAAGTGCTAAAAGTCAAGGGCGGGGGGTTATAATTAATCCAAATTTCGCATCCGACGCGTTTTTCGCTTGCGCGCTGAAATGATTTATGATAAGGTAGAGGCGATGGTGTGAAGGGAGGTCGAAGCATGCGGTTGTTTGTGGCGATCCAGCTGTCGGATGAAGTGCTGCGGGCCGTGCGCGGGGTGCAGGATGAATTCAGGCGCCGCGGGGTGAAGGGCAATTACACCCCGGCGGAAAACCTGCACCTGACGCTGGCGTTCATCGGCGAGTATCCGGACCCGGAGGACGTGCTCCGGGCGATGGCCGAGGTGCGGCTGACGCCCTTTGAGCTGAAGCTGGACGGCGTCGGGGCCTTCGGCGATCTGTGGTGGCTGGGCCTTGAGCACAGCCCGGCGCTGGAGGGCTGCGTCCGGCGGCTGCGGCATGCCCTGGCCGAGGCGGGAATCCCCTTTGACCGCAAGCGCTTCCGGCCCCACATCACGCTGATCCGCCGCGCGTCGATGCCCGCCGGCGCGATGCCCGGCGTCGAGGCGCCCCGGGCGTCCATGTGGGTGGAGGACGTGGCGCTGATGCGCTCGGACCGGGGCAGGTACGGCATGATCTACACCCGCATCGGCTGAAGGGAGGCGCGAGGCCGTGCCCTGGTATCTGATCCTGGCGCTGATCTGCGCGATCATCGCGCCGTTTGACGCGCTGTACATGTACATCAAAAGCGAAAAGCGCAGGGACGCGCTCCGGCGGAAGCGGGAGGCAAATGAAAACAGGGGCGGGGAAAACCGGCCATGACCGGTTTTCCCTGCCCCCGCTTTGTCCACCATGCGCCGTTCGCGGTATTGACTGCCGTATGAGTGAGGAGTGAGGAGTGAGAAGTGAGGAGTACAAGTCAGTGCTCCTAACTCCTAACTCCTCACTTCTCACTTTTCACTCTGCCGTACTACTCCAAAACCCTTCTCCCCCAGGAGAAGGCGCGGTCGTAGTAGCTGCCGGCTTCGGACATGTCGCTGACGATGACCCGCTGCTTGCTGGAGGAGGCGTGTATGAACTTGCTGCTGCCCAGGTAGATGGCTGAATGGTCGCTCAGGTCGCCGTCGCTGACGGTGTCGAAGAACACCAGGTCGCCGCGGCGCAGGTCGTTCTTGTCGGTGATCTTCTTCAGCGACTCATCGTAGCCCTGCCGGTAGGCGGTGTCCTTCAGCCGGATGTCGATGTGCAAAAAGCACCAGTACACCAGGCCGCTGCAGTCGAAGCCCCGGGGATCGGAATCGGTGGAATAGCCGCTGCCGTACACATAGGGCTTGCCCAGCTGGCTCAGGGCTACGGTGATCACGTATTCCAGCTTCTTGGCGTTGTCCGGCGAAGTCTTGCCGCCGTCCCCGTCGCCGCCGTCGTCGTCGCCGGTCCCGTCGTCCTCGCTGATCATCAGCGATACGGTCCTGGACAGGCCGTTGAAGGTGGAGACGGTGATGTCGACCTCGCCCGGGGCGATGGCGGTGACGAAGCCGTCCTCGTCCACGTCGGCCACGTCTTCGTCGCTGCTCCGGTAGAACAGGCGCGAGGCGCTGTTATCGGGCGAGAGCGCAACCTTGTACTGGCCGGTCTGGCCGACCTTCAGCGCGCCCACGGCCGGCGAGACGGCGATTTTGGCGGGGGCGCTTCTGACCGCGATGACGCAGGCGGCGGACGCGCCGTTTGCGGCGGTGGCGGTGATGGTGCACAGGCCCTTGGCGACGCCGGTAACCTGGCCGGAGGCGCTGACCGTGGCGACGGCCTTGTCGCTGGAGGTCCAGGCGACGGCGGTGGCGCAGGTGGCCGCGCCCTCGGGCGGCGTGCAGCTGGCGATCAGGCCGGCGTAGACCTCGCCCAGGCCGATGGCCACGGCGTCCCGGTTCAGCTTCACGGACGCGGGGGCCACGTCCACCGTGACGGTGCAGCGGGCCTCGACGCCGTTGTGCGCTGTGACGACGACCACGGCCTGCCCCTGGCGCACGCCCTGTACGGCGCCGGTCCTGCGGTTCAGCTTGATGCAGCCGGCGTCCGGGGAGCTCTCGTCGACGGCGTAGGCGATGCCCGCCGGGGTGGCTTGGCCGGAGGCGTCCGCGGCGGAGGCCTTCAGCCCCACCTTCTGACCGACGGCGATGCAGAGGGCCTCTCCGGCGGGGAGGTTCACGGCGGCGGGCGCCGCGCAGACGGTGACCTTGCACTTGGCGGTCTTGCCGTTGTAGGTGGATGCGGTGATTGTGGCACTGCCCGGCGCGAGGGCGGTGAGATTGCCGCTTACGTCCACGGTGACGCACTCGGGCTTGTCGCTATTAAAGGTGAGCGCGCCGGAGGCGGTGCCCGAGGGCAGGGAGGCCTTCAGCCGGGCGGTCATGCCCTCAGAGAGGGACAGCTCGCGCTTGCTGAGGGTGACCTTGTCGGGCTTTTTGGCCACGGTGACCGTGCACTTGGCGGTCTTGCCGTTGGACGCCTTCACCTTGATCGTGCAGCTGCCGGTCTTGACGCCGGTGACCCGGCCGGAGGCGTCGACCTTGGCGACGCGCCTGTCGCTGGAGGTCCAGGTGACGGCGGTGGCGCAGGTGTCCGAGCCCTTGGGCGGGGTGAGGATCGCGGCCAGGCCGGCGTACTTCTCCCCCCGGCCGATGGAAATGCTGCTTTGGTTCAGCTTCACGGACTTCGGGGCCACGTCCACCGTGACGGTGCAGCGGGCCGCGACGCCGTTGTGGGCGGTGACGACGACCACGGCCTGCCCCCGGCGCACGCCCCGTACGGAGCCGGTCCTGCGGTTCAGCTTGACGCAGCCGGCGTCCGGGGAGCTCTCGTCGACGGCGTAGGCGATGCCCGCCGGGGTGGCTTGGCCGGAGGCGTCGGCGGCGGAGGCCTTCAGCCCCACCTTCTGACCGACGGCGATGCAGAGGGCCTCGCCGGCGGGGAGGTTCACGGCGGCGGGCGCCGCATAGACGGTGACCTTGCACTTGGCGGTCTTGCCGTTGTAGGTGGATACGGTGATTGTGGCATTGCCCGCCGCGAGGGCGGTGAGGTTGCCGCTTACGTCCACGGTGACGCAGCCGGGCTTGCTGCTTTTATAGGTGAGCGCGCCGGAGGCGGTCCCCGAGGGCAGGGAGGCCTTCAAAGTGGCGGTCATGCCCTCGGAGAGGGACAGCTCGCGCTTGCTGAGGGTGACCTTGCCGGGCTTCTTGGCCACGGTGACCGTGCAGGTGGCGGTCTTGCCGTTCGCGGCGGTGGCGGTGACGGAGCAGGTGCCCTCCCGGACGCCGGTGATCGCGCCGGTCTCGGCGTCGACCCAGGCGACCTTCTTGCTGCTGGTGGTCCAGGTGACCTTCGGCACGACGCTGCCGGGGGACGGGGCCGTCGCCCGCAATCCTGTATAGGTCTCGCCGATGCCGATGGCTATTTTGGAGGGGCTGACCTCGATGGCGACGAGCGCCTTCGGGGTCTCCGCCGCGCCTTCGGTCAGAATGGCCTCCGGGTCTGCTTCCGCGCCGTCTTCAATATCGGCAAACAGGGCTGCTTCCGATTCGGCCTGCGGCGCGTCCTGGGCGTCGGGCTCGGCCTCCACGGCAAAGCCTGCGTCCGCCGCTTCGCCGTCAACGGTCAGGCCCGTGTCGCCCGCGGCCTGCGCCGGGGCGACCTCGGCCTCGACGTTGCCGCTGACGACCTCCTCCGCCGGGGCGGGACAGGCGATCGCCGTTAAGAGCAGCGCGAGAACCAGCGCCAGGCTGAAACATCGTTTCATAAAACAAATCCATCCTCTAAATCATGTCGCGGGACAGCATTTAACTACTTATTTATTGACTTATTTTACCACGTCCTGAAAACAATGTCAATAAATTGTAATATTTATGCGTGACAAAACCGTGGCATGCAGGCAGAGATTCCGGTAAATTTGTGTGAAGCGCCGGGCAAGCCGCCCTTTCCCGGCCGCGGGCCGGGGCGTCATTTGCATATTTGGCGGACACGGTCTGCAAAAAACCGCCGAATCTGTCCGTCAGCGGCGGACTTGTGCGGCGGGCCCGCAAAAAGTGGATCGGACGGCTGCAAAATAAACACAAAGGGGGTTGCATTTCCCGCACGAAAAATGTATAATACCCCTATCCAAAAAAGGGAGGTTATTTCCTATGAAGAAAGTTCTGGCAATCGTTCTGGCAATGATGCTGGTCCTCTGCTCGGCGGCCATGGCCGAGACCGTGAAGATCGGCGTGTTTGAGCCCGCTTCCGGCGACAACGGCGCCGGCGGCAAGCAGGAGGTCCTGGGCATTGAGTACGCCAATTCCCTGACCCCCACCGTCGAGATCGGCGGCACCACCTATGATGTGGAGCTGGTCGTCGTGGACAACCAGTCCCAGACCGACAAGGCGGTCTCCGCGGCGCAGACCCTGGCCAGCGAGGGCGTTTCCATCGTGCTGGGCTCCTACGGCAGCGGCGTTTCCATGGCCGGCGGCGACGTGTTCGCCGAGCATCAGATCCCCGCGATCGGCTGCAGCTGCACCAACCCCAGCGTCACGCTGCTGTGCGACTACTACTGGCGCGTGTGCTTCCTGGATCCGTTCCAGGGCACGGTCATGGCCAACTTCGCCAAGGAAGAAAAGGGCGCGACCAAGGCCTACGTGCTCACCCAGCTGGGCGACGACTACTCCACCGGCCTGGGCTTCTACTTCCAGCAGGCCTTTGAGGCGCTGGGCGGCGAGGTCGTCGCCGAGACCTTCAACGAGGGCAACAGCGACTTCACGGCCTTCGTGACCAAGGCCATGAACGAGGGCTGCGACTTCATGTTCGCGCCCAGCTCCACCACCTCCGCTTCCCTGATCATCGACCAGGCCGCCTCCGCGAACGTGACCTTCCCGGTCACCGCCGGCGACACCTGGGAGTCCTCCGTCATACTGGACGCCGCCAAGGGCAAGAACCTGGAGGTGTACTGCTCCACCTTCTTCGACGAGAAGGACGAGTCCAGCACCGTGGCGGCCGAGTTCGTCTCCGGCTTCAAGGGCTGGCTGAACGCGAACCCCGACAAGATGACCAACAACGGCGGCAACGACATCGTCGCGGCGGTCTCCGCGCTGGGCTTTGACGCCTACAACGTGGCCATCGAGGCGCTGAAGGCCGCGGGCTCCACCGATTCCCAGGCGGTGGCCGAGGCGCTGCCCGCCGTCACCCTGGACGGCGTGACCGGCTCCATCTCCTTCGACGAGAACGGCGACGCCAAGAAGGACATGGCCTACATCAAGCAGGCCAACAACGAGACCGGCGCCTTCGATTTCATCAAGACCCAGTCCGTCGCGGACCTCGGCTGATGCCGGCCGGGCTCTGATTCCAACACGATCCGCGGCCGGATTCGCGCGCAAACGCGAATCCGGCGCGTTTCGTATTATTCCGGGGTGGCGCGGGCCCGGCCTGGGCCGCCGATCCCCTCTGGAGGCTGCTGTTCATGTTTGACAAGATTTTTCCCTACCTGCTGGCGGGCGTGTCCGTCGGCGGTCAGTACGCGCTGATCGCCGTGGGGTACACGATGGTCTACGGCATACTGCGCCTGATCAACTTCGCCCACGGCGATATCTTCACCGCGGCAGGCTTTTTCATGGTCTACATCTCGGCCACGATGCCGCTCTACCTGGCGATCCCGCTGGTGACGGTGCTGACGGTGGCGCTGGGCTTCACGGTGGAGCGCGTGGCCTACAAGCCGCTGCGCACCGCGCCGCGCATGTCCATCATGATCTCGGCCATCGGCGTGTCGTACCTGCTGCAGAACCTGATGTGGTACATCACCGGCGGCCTGGCCAAGCAGTACCCGGTGCTGCCCTGGATCAGCGACTCCGTCACGCTGGGCTCCGCTTCCACGAAGGTGGTCACCATCGTCACGCCGATACTGACCATCGTGCTGGTGACGGCGCTGGTGCTGCTGATCCAGCGCACGAAGATCGGCATGGCCATGCGGGCGGTCTCCAAGGACTTTGAGACCGCTGAGCTGATGGGCATCAAGATCAACTCGGTCATCTCCACCACGTTCATCATCGGCTCGTTCCTGGCGGCGGTGGGCAGCATGCTGTACTTCACCAACTACACCACCGTCACGCCCACCATCGGCGCCATGCCGGGCCTGAAGGCCTTCGTCGCGGCGGTGTTCGGCGGCATCGGGTCCATCCCCGGCGCGGTGGTCGGCGCGTTCATCATCGGCATCGCCGAGAACCTGATCCGCGCGATGGGCTACACCACGTTCTCCGATGCCTTTACCTTTGCCCTGTTGATCCTGATTCTGCTCGTCAAGCCCACGGGCCTGTTCGGCGAGAAGACTTCGGAGAAGGTGTAGGTGATCGCGATGAAGAAAAACACAAAGACCATCGTCAACCTGGTGCTGCTGGCGCTGCTTTTCCTGGCGGTGTGGGTGATCGAGCGCACCTCCAGCGCGTCCAGCATGCTGATCACGGTGCTGAAGAAGGGCGCGATCTACGCGCTGATCGCCGTGTCGATGAATCTGCTGAACGGCTTCACGGGCCTGTTCTCGCTGGGCCAGGCGGGCTTCATGCTGGTGGGGGCCTACACCTACGCGGTGCTGACCATACCGGTGGCCAAGCGCGTGGCGGTGTACCAGATGTACGCCGGCGGCGCCATACACTTCCAGCTGCCCTGGCTGGCGGGCATACTGCTGGCCGGCGCGGTGGCGGCGCTGTTCGCCGCGCTGATCGGCTACCCGGTGCTTCGGCTCAAGAGCGACTACCTGGCCATCGCCACGCTGGGCTTCGCGGAGATCATCCGCGCCATCATACAGTACGAGAAGCTGGGCCCGATCACCAACGGCTCGCTGCTGCTCAAGACCTATCCCACGTTCAAGTCCACGCTGTTCCCGTTCGCGGCGGCGGCGATCTGCATCGGCATTATCGTATTGCTGATCAATTCCACCTACGGGCGGGCCTTCAAGGCCATACGCGACGACGAGATCGCGGCGGAGGCCATGGGCATCAACCTGTTCCGGCACAAGCAGATGGCCTTCATCATCAGCTCGTTCTTCGCGGGCGTGGGCGGCGCGCTGCTGGCCATGTACCAGGGCACGCTGCAGGCCAACGCCTTCAAGGCGGCCATGACCTATGAGATACTGCTGATCGTGGTCATCGGCGGCATGGGCTCGGTGACGGGCAGCGTGCTGGCCTCGTTCCTGTTCATCGCCTGCAGCGAGTGGTGGCTGCGCTTCCTGGACGCCGAGCAGTTCATCGGCTCCTTCCAGGTGCCGCTGCTGCGCTCGGGCTTCCGCATGGTGGTGTTCTCGGTGGTCATCATGATCGTGGTGCTGTTCTTCCGCAGGGGCATCATGGGCGACAAGGAGTTTGACGTGGAGGGCATCAGCAAGTGGTGCCGCAGGAAATTCGGGAAGGGAGGGGCCAAGGCATGAGCGAAAACGTGCTGCACGTTGAAAACATCACCATGCAGTTCGGCGGCGTGGTGGCCATCAACAACCTCTCCATGGACATCAACAAGGGCGAGATCGTGGCCCTGATCGGCCCCAACGGCGCCGGCAAGACCACCGCGTTCAACTGCGTCACCGGCGTGTACGAGCCCACCAACGGCCTGGTCTCGTTCAACGGCGAGGTCATCGTCCGCAACCACCCCTCCGGCAAGATGAAAAAGCTGTACGCCGGCCAGAACGCCGACAAGTACCCGGAAAAGCCGGTCAGCCACACGCCGGATCAGATCACCCGCCGGGGCATCGCCCGGACCTTCCAGAACATCCGCCTGTTCAAGTCGCAGTCGGTGTTCAACAACGTGCTGATCGCCACCCACCTGCGCCGCACCAGCAACGTGTTCACGGCCACGTTCCGGCTGAACGCGAAGGAAGAGCGCCGCATGCGGGAGGAGACGCTGGAGCTATTGAAGATCGTGGGCCTGGACGGGCTGAAGGACGAGCTGGCCACCTCGCTGCCCTACGGACAGCAGCGGCGGCTGGAGATCGTGCGCGCGCTGGCCACGAAGCCGAAGCTCTTGCTCCTGGACGAGCCCGCCGCCGGCATGAACCCCCAGGAGACCGACGAGCTGGGCCAGTTCATCTGCCAGATCAAGGACCGGTTTGACCTGACGGTGTTCTTGATCGAGCACCACATGAACCTGGTCATGGACATCTCCGACCGCATCTACGTGATCGACTTCGGCAAGCAGATCGCCGAGGGCACGCCCGCCGAGGTGCAGAACAACCCGGCCGTCATCGCGGCCTACCTGGGCGTGGACGAGAGCGAGAGCGAGAACAAGGAGGCGGGCGTATGAGCAGCATGCTGATCGTCAAGGACCTGAAGGTCAACTACGGCGGCATCGAGGCCCTGAAGGGCATCAGCTTCGAGGTGGAGCAGGGCCAGATCGTCACGCTGATCGGCGCCAACGGCGCGGGCAAGAGCACCACGCTGCGGGCCATCTCCGGCCTGGTGAAGACCGCCTCCGGCGCGATCAACTTCATGGGCCGGGACATCATCCCCTTCAACGCCCAGCAGGTGGTGGCCGAGGGCATCGCCATGGTGCCCGAGGGGCGCCGGGTGTTCGAGAACCTGACGGTGAAGGAAAACCTGAAGATCGGCGCCTATCTGCGCAAGGACCGGGAGGAGATCGAGGCCGGCATCGAGGACATCTACCAGCGCTTTCCCCGGCTGAAGGAGCGCGAGTGGCAGCTGGCGGGCACGCTGTCCGGCGGCGAGCAGCAGATGCTGGCCGTGGGCCGCGCCATGATGGCCAGGCCCAAGCTGCTGATGATGGACGAGCCGTCGCTGGGCCTGGCGCCGCTGGTGGTGAAGGACATCTTCGCCATCATCCGCGAGCTCAAGAGCGAGGGCATCACGATCCTGCTGATCGAGCAGAACGCCAACGCCGCCCTGCGCTGCGCCGACATGGCCTACGTGCTGGAGACCGGAAACATCACCATGTCCGGCACCGGCCAGGAATTGCTGGCGGACCAGAGGGTGAGAGACGCGTACCTCGGATCGACGGCGAGGTAGAGAAGAGAGTTAGGAGTGAGGAGTTTGGAGTGAGGAGCATGGATTGGCCAACTCCATGAGTCATGGGGACGGTTCTCCTGACTCATTGTATCAAACAAATCCCGTCAGGGATTTGCACCTGAACTCCTCACTCCTCACTCCTAACTCCACACTCCCAGAAAGGGCAACCCATGCTATCCGACCTACTAATACAGCGCGCTGCGGCCATGGGCATCGGCATGACGAAAGCACAGGCCGAACAGTTTGAAGCGTATCACGCCCTGCTGACCGACGCCAACGCGCGGATGAACCTGACGCGGGTGGCGGAGGACGCCTCGGAGGCGGCGGACCGGAACTATCTGGACTGCATCGCCGTGCTGGCGGGGGATTTCCCGCGCGTCGAGACCGCCGTGGACGTGGGCTCCGGTGCGGGCTTTCCGGGCATACCGCTGGCCATCATGCTGCCCCGGGTCCGCTTCACGCTGATCGACGCGCTGGGCAAGCGGGTGGATTTTTTGCGCCGGGTGATCGACCGTCTGGGGCTGAACGCCGAGGCGCTGCACCTGCGGGCGGAGGACGCCGCGCGGCAGCCGGCGCTTCGGGAGACGTTCGACCTGGCGACGGCCCGGGCCGTCGCGCCGATGAACGTGCTGTGCGAATACCTGCTGCCCCTGGTCCGCCCGGGCGGCTGGGCGCTGGCGCTGAAGGGCCCGGGCCTGGATGAGGAGCTCATACAGGCCGGGGGCGCGCTCCGGCTGCTGGGCGGCGAGGCCCGCCGCGTCCAGCCGCTGGCCATCCCCGGCCGGGACTGGGACCACCGGGCCGCCTGGATCGCCAAGACCGCCCCCACCCCCGACAAATACCCCCGCCGCCCGGGTGTGGCGGAGAAGAAACCCCTTTAAAAATTCAGGCCTGACAAACATTGTCGGGCCTGAATTTTTGTCGCGCCGCCCACATAAATAAATCCCGCACTCGAGGCGAAGGGGGAATGCGGATGCTGCACAGGGCTGTGGGACTGAGCGCGACGAGGTGGTTTGGGCTGGACCTGGATGGGGCGGCGCTGGCCGGGCGGCTGCTGAAGGGATTGGGACTGGCGGGGGCGATGTATTTGCTGTGCAAGCTGTCGGGGCAGGCCGCGCCCGCGCCGTTCGCGATGGCGTTTCTGTCCGCGGCGCTGCTGGCGGGGCACGGCGCGGCGGCGCTGCTGGCGGGGTGCCTGGCGGGGTCGGTGAGCGGCGGGCCGGCGCTGGTCGACCTGCGGCTGCCCATCGGGGCGGCCATCGTGCTGGGCGGCAGCATCGCCTGGGACCTGTGGGGGCCCGCGCTGGGCCGGAATTTGGCGGCGGCCCGGCGCGGCCTTCCCGGGGACGCCCTGCGCCGGGCGCGGGCGCGGCTTCGGCCCCGGGCGGCCATGGACCCTGCCCCCAGGATGCAGGCCCGGTCCCCGAACCGGGGCGCGACGGCGCTATGCTCGGCGCTGGCGGGCTTCGGGGTGCTGATCCCCGGGCTCGTCGCCCGGCGAAGCGCGCTCTGGCCCGGGGCGGCGACGGTGGTCGCGGGCTCGGTGGCCGCGGTGGCGTCCGCGCCCTTCATGCGCGCGGCGCTGGAGAGCGACCTGAGGCGGCGGTTTCTGAGCCCGGAGGCGCGCACCGGCATGCTTCTGACCGCGGGACTGCTGGTGGCGGGCCTGGCGCGGCTGGCCCTGCCCGTTGGGCTGTGGGCCGGCGGCGCGGCGGCGGGCGTCGGCGCGGGCGCGGCGCTGCTGGCGGCGGGCGGCAACCCGCGCCTGTTCGTGGCGGCGGCCGCGGG
>JAFYBB010000063.1 GCA_017540445.1 Clostridia bacterium
CGGCGACAGCTCCCTCGGGGAGGGAGCCTGTGGACGACGGGGGCACGGACGAGAGCGAGCTGTCGGACGCGCCCGTTCAGCCCGCGCCCGGCGTGCCCGGGAAGTACGTCCGGGTCCGCGAGATCCACGTCCGAAGCGCCCCGGGCGACGGCTACATGAGCCTGGGCACGGTGCAGCCCGGCTATCGCCTGCCCTACGCCGGCGAGACCCACAAGGACGCGGACGGCGTGCCCTGGCACCTGGTGGAGTACGACGGCCAGAACGGCTGGCTGTGCGAGAAAGACGCGGAGGTGATACCGTGAGCGACGCGATCGCGGCGGCGCTGATCGGCCTTGCGGGCTCCGCCGTCGGGGCCTTCGGCGGCGTGATGGCCTCCGCCCGGCTGACGCAATACCGGCTTCGGATGCTGGAGGATAAGGTGGAGAAGCACAACAGCCTCGTGGAGCGCACCTTTCGGCTGGAGGGCCGCATGGACGAGGCGGAGCACGACATCCGGGATTTGAAGGGGGTTCGGAAATGAAGCAAAACCGGTTCAGGAGCTGGGCGCTGTGGCTTTCGGTGGCGGCGCTCATCGTGTACGTGGTGAAGGCGGTGTGGGGGCTGGACCTCTCCGAGCAGGTGAACGGCCTGCTGGATGTGCTGCTGCCCGTGCTGGTGGCCTTCGGCATCGTCAACAACCCGACGGACAGGGAAAACCTGTAAAATGGAATAGGGGACGGTTCCTCATTCCGCTTTGAAAGTGGAATGAGGAACCGTCCCCTATTCCATTTTTGGGGCTGCCATGAAAAAATAAACATATGTTCGATAGTAATCCGGCGCGGGGTGTGTTATAATGGGGGCACACTGAAATTGAGGGCGGCGCAGACGCCCGCGAAATACGCATTGGAGGATGAACCGAATGGCAGCGGAGAAGAAGGCGGAGAAGAAGCCCGCGATGCAAAAGTTTGGCGATGATCGAAAGAAGGCGCTGGAAGTGGCGCTGGGCAAGATAGAGAAGGACTTTGGCAAGGGCTCGGTGATGAAGCTGGGCAGCGCCGGCAGCACCCAGGTGGAGGTCATTCCCACCGGCAGTCTGCAGCTGGATTTCGCGCTGGGCGTGGGCGGCCTGCCCAAGGGCCGCATCGTGGAGATCTATGGACCCGAGTCCTCGGGCAAGACGACCGTGGCGCTGCACTGCGTGGCCCAGGCCCAGAAGGCCGGCGGCACCGCGGCGTTCATCGACGCCGAGCACGCGCTGGACCCGGTGTACGCCAGCAAGCTGGGCGTGGATATCAACGAGCTGTACGTGTCCCAGCCGGACAACGGCGAGCAGGCGCTGGACATCTGCGAGGCGCTGGTGCGCTCCGGCGCCATCGACATCGTGGTGGTGGACAGCGTGGCCGCGCTGGTGCCCAAGGCCGAGATCGAGGGCGACATGGGCGACAGCCACGTGGGCCTGCAGGCGCGGCTGATGAGCCAGGCGCTGCGCAAGCTGACCGGCGTGATCTCCAAGACCAACGCCGTGGTGATCTTCATCAACCAGCTGCGCGAAAAGGTGGGCGTGATGTACGGCAACCCCGAGACCACTACCGGCGGCAAGGCGCTGAAGTTCTACGCCTCGGTGCGCATCGACATCCGCAAGAGCGAGGCCATCAAGGAGGGCAAGGACATCATCGGCAACCGCACGAAGATCAAGATCGTGAAGAACAAGGTGGCCCCGCCCTTCCGCAGCTGCGTGGTGGACATGCTGTACGGCGAGGGCATCTCCCGCGAGGGCGAGCTGCTGGACATGGCCGTGGAGCAGGATATCGTGCAGAAGTCCGGTTCGTTCTACTCCTACAACGGCGAGCGCATCGGCCAGGGCCGCGACAATGCCCGCAAGTACTTCCGCGACAACCCCGACGCCTTCGACGCCGTGGAGGCGAAGATCCGCGAGAGCTTCAGGACCGGCGCCATCGAAGCCCCGCTGGACAGCGCTTTGCCCGACGAGCCGGAGGAGGACGACGACGAGGAGTTCGAGCTGGACGAGTGAGGATGAGTTGGCAGTTGCCAGTAGCCAGTAGTCAGTTTACAGTAGCCAGTGGTTAGTGGTTAGTGAATAGTGAATAGCGGGAACAGGGGCGGCATTGCTTATTGCAGTGCCGCCCCTGAATGAGAGAGGAGTGAGGAGGAAAAGGATGCCGGGGACCGGTGCCACGTCACTTCGTTCCTCGCAATGACAGGGTGGAGGATAATACCCCCTGCATGTCATTGCGAGAAGCCAGTAGTCGGAAGGGTGTTGTCTCAAAACGTATAGGTTATTTAAGCATGTACATGGAGTAGGGGCGGCGATGCGCCGCCCGCCGGGAAGTACGATGCGTTTCGTGCCCGGGCGGGCGGCCATTGGCCGCCCCTACGCATGCTTTACGTATCCAATATGCATTTTGAGACAGCCCCGTTTGAGCGAGGAGTTGGGAGCAAGGATGCCGGGGATCGGATTGCCGCGTTGGCCTCACTGGCGTTCGGCCGCCTCGCAATGACAGGGCGGAGGATAATATCCCCTGCATGTCATTGCGAGGCGGCCAGTCGTCAGGCGGTAAGAGCGCCCGAGCGAAGCGAGGGCTGAGGGCGCAAGCGGCGTTCGCGCAGCGTCGCCGAAAGCGGAAGCCGCAAGACGAACCCGAAACCCGCGCTTGCCGAAGGCAGTAACGCGGGGCGGTAAGCGACGTGGCAATCCGATCCCTTCTTCCGATGCTCAAAGTGAGTCAGTAGGAACCTGTCCCCGAGTGACTCACACTCCACTCTTCACTTTCCAAGCTTCTCAACCTCAATCTCCGCGCTTCCAATGCCTTCCGCGGTGACGGTCAGCTTCGCGGCGCCGGGGTGGGGGTCAGCGCGGAGGACGGCGAGGGCCATGCCGCGGTGAGCCGTGCATTCGCCGCGGGTGTAGTTCTCGTCGGTGACGGGGTTGCCGGAGCCGAAGCCCAGCAGGCGGGCGGGGCCGGTGACCTCGGCGCGGAGCCTGACGTCGGCGTCGGGGACGGGCACGTCGTGGGCGTCCAGCAGCTGCGCGCGCACGTAGGCCAGCGCGTCCGCGTCGGCCCTCATGGGGCCGGTCTCGCAGGTCAGGCGGAGCTTCGCGGGCGCGCCGGCGGTGGTCAGCGCCGTCCGGGAGACCTCCTTCCCGCCGCTGTAGCTCACCGCCTCCAGCGTGCCGGGGGCGTAGGCGGTGTGGAACAGGAAGGTCATCGGCATGTCGTGGACCTGGGCCTCGCCGGCGCGCAGGCGGCCGACGTCTTCGCCGTTGATGCGCAGCGCCACTTCCTCGGCGGCGCTGAACACCAGCACGTCCACGGGCCGGCCCTCCCGGCCGCGCCAGGTCCAGCGGTCGAACACGCCGGGGAAGCCCCAGGGCGTCAGCACCTCCAGCTTGCCGAAGTTGTCGGGGTCGTAGCTGAAGGCGGCGGTCTCCGGGCTGCCCCAGACGATGCGGCGGTACACGCCCTGGGGGCGGATCGCGCCGGTGATGTCGAAATCCGCGTCGTTCGCGGTGCGCCAGGGGAAGGGCGAGCCGCCGAGCCACGGGCTCGCGCCGTCCTTCGCGTTCGGGTCGCCCTGGTCGTAGAAGGTGGCCTTGCCGATGCCGGCCTCGCCGATGTAGTCCCAGGCTGTCCAGGTGAATTCGCCGATCACCCAGGGCGTGCGCTCGATCATCGGCCAGTGCGCGCCGATCTGAACCGGAAAGTTCTCGGAGCCCAGCATCACCCGCTCCGGGAACAGCCGGTGGTCCTGCCCGTACTTTTCCTCGTAGTAGTTGTAGCCCACCACATCCAGGCCGTTGGCGAAGGCCTCGGTGTACACTTCCCACGTCAGATCGGCGCTGCCGGCCATGTCGGCGTTCTGCAGCGTGCCCTCGGCGGCCTCGCGCCACTTGCGCAGCTGATCCTTCATCATCACGTCGTCCAGGCCGTTCCAGAACGAGCAGATGGCGTTGGAGACGGGCCGGCTGGGGTCCAGCGCGCGGATGGCCTCAGCCAGGCGGGTCGCCCACACGTAGCCGTCGTTCAGACCCGCCCGCTCGGTGATCTCGTTGCCGGTGGACCAGAGGATCACGCTGGGGTGGCAGCGGTCCCGGCGGACGAAGGCGGAAAGATCCGCCTGCCAGTCGGATTCAAAGAACTGATTGTAGTCGCCGGGCTGCTTGCCCATGCCCCAGGCGTCGAAGGCTTCGTCGAACACGTACATGCCCAGCCGATCGCAGGCCTCGATCAGCGCCGCGGAGGGCGGGTTGTGGGTGGTCCGTATGGCGTTGAAGCCCACCGACTTCAGCTTGCGGACCTTCCAGGCCTCCGCGTCGTACAGGCTCACCGCGCCGATCACGCCGTTGTCGTGGTGCAGGCAGCCGCCCTTCAGCTTGACGGTCTTGCCGTTGATCCGCAGGCCGTGCTTCACGTCCGCCTCGACGGTGCGGATGCCGAACAGCGCGCTCTCCTCGTCGGCGGTGGGGGCTTCGGCGGGGAGGATGCGGGTTTTGTACGTGCCCGCGTCCGTCGCCCGTGCCGCCAGCCGGTACAGTTGGGGCGACCCGGCGCTCCACAGCTTGGGCGCGTCGACGGTGAGGGTCATGTATGCCGTCGCCGCGGCCATCGGCGGCACCTGGACCAGCGTCTTCGAGGTGCGCACGGCTTTGCCGGTGGCGTCGTCGGTCAGCGTGAACGTCACCTCGGCCAGGCGGTTTTCGGCATATTCGTTGTTGATCTCCGCGGAGACGGTCAGATAGGCGGTTTCGGCGCTGCCGTCCGGCGCGTACTCGATCTTCCTCGTATATCCGGAAAGCCCGCCGAAGGCCATGTGCAGCTTCGGCATGTGGACCAGCGCTACGCCCCGCAGCAGCCCCGCGCCGGTGTACCAGCGGGAGTTGGGCTGCATGCTGGGATTGACCGTGATGACCACGCTGTTCGCTTCGCCGGGGTAGACCAGCTGCGTGATGTCCGCCTCGAAGGGCGTGTAGCCGCAGTGGTGCAGCGCGGCCTTCGCGCCGTTGACCTCGACGGTGGCGTTCATCATCGCGCCGTCCAGCCGCAGTGCCACGCGCTCGCCGGCCCAGTCGGCGGGGATGTCGATCGTGCGCCAGTAGTGGGCCACGCCGGCGTTGTAGTAGCCGCTGGCCTGCTTCGACGGCGCTTCGGCGAACACGTCGCCCTCGATCATGTAGTCGTGGGGCAGGTCGACGACGCGCCCCTTGGGCGCGCCGGTCAGCCGCCGGGTGTGGTCGGTCAGCCCGAAGCCGAAGTGCCAGCCCTGATGGATGCGGATGCTTCGCATGGTGTATTCCTCCCGTATCGTATACTCTGTATATGTATTTCTTCGCGCCCCGGCGCTTTTCCTTCATGGTCTGCCCGAACCGCATTCAGATGACAGTGGGGACGGTTCTCGCTGTCATCTTTTTTATCCAAAAGATGACAATGAGAACCGTCCCCATTGTCATCTTTTGTTATGATTGACAAACATCCATCGGCCCTGTATGATGGTCACGGGTTGGCACAGACGGCGACCCGGAGAGGAGCAGTACTATGGAGAGCATGATTTCGAAATCGGTCAATCGCAATTCCCATCCCAGCCAGCTGCGCATCACCGACATCCGCTTTACGGACGTGGCGGGCGCGCCGATGCACTGCACGCTGATGAAGATCTACACCAACCAGGGCATCGTGGGCCTGGGCGAGGTGCGGGACGGGGGCAACCGGGTGTACGCCGAAATGCTGAAGAGCCGGCTGATCGGCGAGAACCCCTGCAACGTGGAGAAGCTGTTCCGCCGGGTGAAGCAGTTCGGCGGCCCGGCGCGGCAGGGCGGCGGCGTCTGCGGCGTGGAGGTGGCGCTGTGGGATCTGGCGGGCAAGGCCTACGGCGTGCCGGTGTACCAGATGCTGGGCGGCAAGTACCGCGACAGGATCCGCATCTACTGCGATACCGACGTGGAGGGCAAGCACACCGGGAAGGACATGGGCCTGGCGCTGAAGGCGCGCATGGACAAGGGCTTCACGTTTTTGAAGATGGACCTGGGCCTGGGCATCCTCAGGGGCGAGCCGGGTGCGGTGTGCGCGCCGCTGGGCCTGATGGACGAGATGAACGCCATGGAGGGCCTGTCCTGGGCCAACAGCGCAGGTCCCGCGGAGAAGCGCCAGCTGCGCAACCGGGCCTACGACCTGTTCAACGTGCCGCACCCGTTCACCGGCATCCACGTGACCGAGAAGGGCCTGGACATACTGGAGCAGTACGTGAAGGACGTGCGGGACGTGATCGGCTACGAGGTGCCGCTGGCCATCGACCACTTCGGCCACATCTGCGTGGAGGACTGCATCCGGCTGTGCCGGCGCATCGAGAAGTATAACATCGCCTGGGCCGAGGACATGATCCCCTGGCAGTACACCGACCAGTACAAGCGGCTCAGCGACAGCACCACCGTGCCGATCTGCACCGGCGAGGACATCTTCCTGGCCGAGGGCTTCGAGCCGCTGCTGAACGAGCGCGCCGTGTCGGTGATCCACCCGGACATACTGACCAGCGGCGGCATACTGGAGAACAAGCGCATCGGCGACCTGGCCCAGCGCCACGGCGTGGCGATGGCGGTGCACATGGCCGAGAGCCCGGTGTCCGCCTACGCCTGCGTGCACAGCGTGGCCGCCACCGAGAACTTCTACGTGCTGGAGAACCACTCGGTGGACGTGCCCTGGTGGGACGACATGGTGCTGGGCGCGCCGAAGCAGATCGTCGAGAACGGCTTCATCGTTGTGCCGGACAAGCCGGGCCTGGGCGTGGACGACTACAACGACGAGATCATCCGCGAGCACCTGCACCCGGACTACCCCGAGATGTGGACCGAGACCTCACACTGGGACGATGTGTATTCTCACGACCGGCTGTGGAGCTGACGGAGGCGGATACGTGAAAGACACGATCGTATTGACGCGCGACGGCATGGCCGAGGCCCGCGCGGCCCGGGCGCATTTGCAGTCGCTGGGATACCGGGTGGAGACCGTGCCGCCGTCGGTATGCCTGTGGGACGAGGCCGCGGTGCGCGCCTTCGCCGAGCCGCTGGCGGAGCGCATTTTTGGGGTGATCCACCCGGCGCCGGGGCGCATCCCCGGGGCCGTCGCCGACGTGTCCGCCGAGGACTGGGACCGCGCCGCCGATGAGGGCCCGATGGCCGCCTGGTGCGCGACCAAGGTGTTCTGCGGCATCATGCAAGAGAACGGCGGCGGCAGCATGATCTACCTGAACAGCATACACGCCGAGAAGCCGGTGGGCTGCGGCGCGCTGTACAGCATGGGCTGCGCGGCCACGCAGATGCTGGCCCGGGAGGCGGCCCAGGACTACGGCCAGTTCGGCGTGCGGGTGTTCTTCATCCAGAAGGGCGTCTGTGAAACCGACCCGGATTCCAGGAGCCCGGTGTCCACGCTGTACTACGGCGCGGACCTGCGCTGCGCCAGCCGGAAACTGCAGGGACCGGACGCGCTGAACGGGCTGATCGCGTTTTTGATGACCGACGCCGCCGCGCCGCTGACCGGCGCGGACCTGCGGGCCGACGACGCGATGACGCTGTTCTACACCCATCGCCGCAAGGTGGAAGGGAGGCCCTACTATGGCTGAGACCTCCGAGGCGCGGGTGGCGCTGATTACCGGCGGCGGCAAGGGCGTGGGCGCGGGCGTCGCGCGGGTGCTGGCCGGGCACGGCGTGCGCGTGTGCGTCAACTGCCACGCCAACCCCGACATGGCCGAGGCCACGCTGCGGGGCATCGAGCAGGCGGGCGGCGAGGGCTTCGTATATCCGGCGGACGTCTCCGACCCGGCGCAGGTGAAGGCCATGGTGGACGCGATCGTCGGGCGCTGGGGGCAGCTGGACATACTGGTGAACAACGCCGCGATGCAGCACAATTTGTACATCGACGAATACGACTACGACAGGCTACGCCGGCTGTGGGAGATCAACATCGGCGGCTACTTCCACGCGGCGCGGGCGTGCCTGCCGCATCTGAAGGCCGCGAAGTGCGGCAGGATCGTGAACATCTGCAGCATCCACGGCAAGCGGCCCACCTGCTTTGACGCCGGCTACGCCATGACCAAGGGCGCGGTGCGCATGTTCACCCGGGAGCTGGCGCTGGAGGTGTACCGCGACGGCATCACCGTGAACGCCGTGGACCTGGGCGGCTGCAAAATCGAGTTCAAGACCGGCCGCGCGCCGATGCGCTCCAGCTATCCGCTGGACTGCCGCAACCCGGAGATGGCGTCGTTTCGGATGGTGACGCCCGAGGATGTGGGCGAGCTGGTCTGGTTCCTGTGCTCGCCCGGCGCCAACGCCATCACCGGCGACGCGGTGCGGGTGGACAAGGGCGCGGTGCTGATATAGGGAGTAGGGAATAGGGAGTAGGGATAGGAGGCATACATGTATTTCAACGATCGGGAGACCATCATCCGGCTGACGCCGGAGTGGACGGGGGAGCGCATGGCCGACGGGCGGCCCAGGGTCAGCGACGACGTGCTGCGCCGGATGCGCAAGATCACGTTTGAGGAGGCCTGGGGGCCCCTCTGGAACATGGGCTACAAGAACAACTGGGAATGCAATTTCAAGATGACCCACGGCGATTCGATCTTAGTGGGACGCGCCGTGACGGCCGTGATGATGCCCTTCCGACCGGACTTGGACGCGGCGCTGAAGCACATCAGCCAGGACGAGGAGGGCCACAGGGGCTTCTACAACCAGTGGGTGATCGACGCGCTGGTGGAGGACGACGTGGTGGTCGTGGACCTGTACGACAAGATCTTCGAGGGCACCTACGTGGGCGGCAACCTGTCCACCGCCATCCACACCCGCACGAAGCGGGGCGGCGCGGTGATTTGGGGCGGCGTGCGCGATTTGCAGCAGATCGTGAAGATCGACGGCCTGCAGGTGTACTACCGGGGCGTGGACCCCACCGGCATCGGCAACTGCCTGATGACCGGCTACAACGTGCCCTGCCGCGTGGGCCAGGCCGTCTGCATGCCCGGCGACGTGGTGCTGGGAACCATCAGCGGCGTGATCTTCATTCCCGCCCAGCACGCGGAGAAGGTGGTGGAGAACGCCGAAAAGTCCCACGTGAAGGACATCTTCGGCTTCGACCGCCTGCAGAGCCGCACCTACACCACCGCCCAGATCGACACCCGCTGGACCCTGCCGATGATGGAGGACTTCATGCAGTGGCTGAAAACCGACCCGCGGGCGGAGGCGTTCCGGCACCTGACGTGGGACCAGGAAATGGCCGAGGCGCGGGAGAAGGCGCAGGGATAAAATGGAATAGGGGACGGTTCCTTATTCCACCTTCAAAGTGGAATAAGGAACCGTCCCCTATTCCATTTTTGGCGTTCATTCCTCTCCGAACATCAGGGCGCACATCTTCTCGGCATACTCTGTCCAGAAGGTCATGTCGTGGCCGCCGGGGGACTCGAAGTATTGGTGCTCGACGCCGCGCTGCTCCAGGAAGGCGTGGAACTGGCGGTTGGGCTCCAGCAGGAAGTCCTCGGTGCCGCAGGCCATGAACAGCTTCGGCAGCGGCTTCTTGGCGGCGAGGAGCTCGTCCACCAGCACCTCCGGGTTGTTGCGGCTTTGCTCCACCGTCTCCAGGTCGCCGAAGCACTCGCGGTAGTATTCGTAATTGGCCACCGGGTTTTCGTCGCCCGGCTTCATGTGGGCGATGCCGTGCACGATCAGGGCGCTGGACAGCCCGGCAGCCGCACCAAAGCGGTCCGGGTGGGCCAGTGCCACGTGCAGCGCGCCGTAGCCGCCCATGGACAGGCCCATCACGCAGGTGTCCTCCGGGGTCAGGGCCAGGTGGAAGGTCCTGCGCACGTAGTCCACCAGCTCCACGCCCAGGAAGGCGTCGTAGCGGTGGCCGGTGGAGAGGCCGTCGATCCAGAAGCCGTTTTCGCCGCTGGGCATGACGACGGCGAAGTTGTACAGTGCGGGCAGGCGCTCCGGCACCCAGTTGCCCGCCGCGCCAGTGTAGCCGTGCAGCAAAAACAGCGTCTTCATCGGCCGGTCTTTGAACTTCTGCTCCGGCGGCCACTGGTCGTTGGGGTCGTTGGGCAGCAGCACCTTGAACTGCACGGGGCGGATCAGACAATTGGAGTAGTACTCGACTTGCAGCTGTGCCATGGTGGGGCCTCCTTTATAATACGATGTCCCCGGGGCGGTAGCCCTCGGGCAGGGGTTCCTCCCGCAGGAAGGTGAAATCGGGGTCGGAAAGTACCGGCAGGAAGGCGGCGAAGGGTATGGCGTCGAACTCCATGCCGTAGCTGCTGGCCCCGAACCAGCCGCCCTCGTGGGCGCGCAGGTTCAGGTCCCGGGCGAACTTGGTGGCGTTGCAACAGTCGTGCACGGCGACGGGCCAGCCCTCCTCCGCGGCGCGGCGCATCAGCTTCAGCGTCAGCTCGTGGCTGGAGATGGGGGAGAGGTAGCCCAGCCGGTACATGTACATGTTCTCGCCCAGGTAGTTTGTCAGGTTGTTCGGGTTCAGGTGAAGCTCGGCGCAGTTCATGAAGTCCAGCCCGGTGGCCAGGATCGCGTCCTTCTTTGAAAGGAAGGCCTCGTACAGCTCGGGCGTCACCGGCGTCTCGACGCCCACCATCGGGATGTGCTTCTTCGCCTCGCCGATGGCTTTGATCACGCCGTCCGCGCAGCCGCTGGCCCCCAGGTTGAACCGCAGCTCATTAAGCCCCGCCGCGCCCAGCGCCTTCAAGTTCTCCGGCGTGGTCAGCGTGCCGTTGGTGTACAGGTGCTGGTAGACCCCGGCCTCATGGAAGGCGCGGATGACGGGGTAGTACTTTTCGATCTCCATGAAGGGCTCCAGGTACACGTAGGCGATGCCGGTGGGCCGCCGGGACGTGTTCAGCAGCAGCGGCAGGTCCTCCTCGCGGAAGCGGGTGCCGCCGATTTCCCAGTAGCCTTCGCCGATGGGCGGCTGGTCGTCCATCGCGCCGCAGTCGTAGCAGAAGGGGCAGCGCAGGTTGCAGCGGTTGGTCTTGCGCACGGCGCTCAGCCCCGTGCCCTGCAGGCACGAGCGGCAGCCCTTCGGGAAGCGGGCGGGGTCGCCGACGAAAAAGCTGCGACCGTCCAGCGACTTAAGCCCCGGAACCTCGCGCCGCAGCGCCTCGATCCGCGCCGCTTCGGCCACTTCGATCTGCGACAACGCCGCCAGCGCGATCTCCTGCTGGCGCGGCGTCAGCGGCTCGTCCTCCGGCAGCTGGGCGAAGAATTCAAACCAGGTCAGCGCGTCTTGCTTGGATATGTACATGATGACCTCCTACTTTGGAATGGGGGACGGTTCCTTATTCCGTTTTTGAGCATCTGAAAACGGAATAAGGAACCGTCCCCCATTCCGTTTTTGTGGGGTCGATCAGCACGCCCTCGCCGTCGTTCAGGTGAATCACGTGACAGCCCGTCTCCCGCTCATAGGCGGCGCAGGTGGCCTCGAAGTTCTCGAAGCGGGTGAGGAAGCGGCTGTAGTGGGGCAGCACCTGCACGTCGGTCAGGCGCATTGCGGTCAGGTCCGTCAACTCCGGGGTGTTCATTTCGGGGGAATAGCGGTTGACCAGCGCCAGCGTGGGGCTGAAGACAAAGGCCGCGGCGCTCCAGCCGATGAGCAGTCGATCGCGGGCGAGGGTCATGAGGACCTCGCGGGCGTCGGCGCGCCGGAGCGATTGGAGCAGATAGAACGGGTTGCCGCCGATGAATTCCACCACGCCATAGCTCAGCAGGTCGCGGGCCGGGCGCTCGTCCACGTCGAACGGCGTAACTGTCAGGCCGAGGGATTCCAGCTCTGTCGTGCATCTTGGAACGTGCCAGTTGTTTGCCTTGTACTGATCATCCGCGGTGACCACCAGCGCGGCGGCGCGGTTTGCGGGAACCCAGGGGCAGACGGCCTCCAGCAGGGCTTCGCTGGTCAATCCGTCGGAGCAGAGCAGAAGCATGGCGTCAATTCCTTTCATGGAAATGGAATAGGGGACGGTTCCTTATTCCACTTTGAAGGTGGAATAAGGAACCGTCCCCTATTCCATTTTGGTTATCCGGTATACGGTCGTGGTGGGCATGCCGGTGATGCGGGCGATCTGCGCGATGGAAAGGTTGGCCTCGCGAAGCCGCTTGGCATACTTGCGTTGTTCAGCTCTGTCCAGCTGCCGGAAGGCCTCCGGGGTCTTGCAGCCGGTGATCTTCCGGGCTATGGCGGCGGCCTTTTCGTCGGTGATGTGTACGGCCTTCGGGCGTTCGTCCATCGCCCGGTCCTCGTTCTTCCGGCACACGTAGGCCAGCAGCGCCTCGCGGTTGGGGAAGAAGCCATCGGCGAAGGCGGCGTCGGTCAGGAAGTCCTCCTGGCCATTGTAATGGGCGTAGCTGCTCCAGAGCCAGGCGCCGGGGGCGGCCTCCAGCCCCGCCTTCATCGGATTCTGCATGATGTAGCGCAGCACCGTCAGGAAGTAGGCGTCGTCCTCCACCGGCTCGCTCCTGAAGCGGTCCTGGAACAGATGGCCGATGCGCTCGTACTTCATGTTGTACCACCACACGAACCGGCTGCCGATGCGCTTGACGATCAAGTCAATGGGTTCGTTCCGCGTGTGGATCAGCAGGTGGATGTGGTTCGGCATCAGGCACCAAGCGTACAGCTCGAAGCCGCTGATCTGCTTGCAATCCGACAGGGTGCTCAAAAAGCGGCGGTAGTCCTCGTCGTCCCGGAAGATGTCCTGTCGATTGATGCCCCTCAGCATCACGTGATAGGTGTCCGTTGCGCTTCTTCTTCTTGCACATCTTGGCATGGATTTAC
>JAFYBB010000064.1 GCA_017540445.1 Clostridia bacterium
CGTTCTCGGGGGTCTGCCCGTCAGCGGGCTTCTCCGGGAGCTGCTGTTCGTTCTCGGGGGTCTGTCCGTCGGCGGGCTTCTCCGGGGGCTGCTGGCCATCCGCGGGGGCCTGCCCGTCAGTGGGCTTCTCCGGGGGCTGCTGTTCGCCATTGCCGCCCGGCTGCGGGCCGCCCATCGGGCCATCCATCTGCGGGCCGCCCATCGGGCCGTTCATCTGTCCGTCCATCTGCGGGCCGCCTATCTCCGGGCCGTTCATCTGTCCGTCCATCTGCGGGCCGCCCATCTGCGGGCCTTCCTGCATCTGCGGGCCGCCCATCTGCGGGCCGTTCATCGGTGCGCCTTCCCCGCCATCGGCGAAGGCCGTGGCCGCTGTCATCAGCATCGCGACCGTCAGAATCACTGTAAGCGTCTTCTTCATGGGGATTGCCTCCTTTTCAGTATTCAGGCTGTTTCAGTCTTTGTTCTTCATCAATCGGTCCGGAGAGTGTGCACGGTTCCCCGTCCGATGGTTGCATGATAACAGCCTTTCCTGAAAAGAACCTTGAAGAATATCAGCTTTCTGTTTTTTCAAAGCGGCGCGGGTTCAGCCGTGCCGTGTGATCTGCACCGCCATGTAGCTCTTGCCGGGCAGATCGACGCGGAATCTGCCCCGGAAGGTCCCGCGGTCCTCCACCGTCATCTCCCAGGTGTCGATCACCCGCACCTCGAATTCGGTGTCATCATCAAAGTGGTATTCCCGGAACGCGGGCCGCATGAAGCTGTAGTAGAACAGGTAGCAGCTCTTGACCGGCTGCATGAACTCGCACTCCGGCACGCCGCACACCTCGTCCCAGCCGCGCCCGTCCCAGGGCATCAGGCCGAGCCCGGGCACTTGGGACAGCACCTGGCGCAGCAGCGCGAAGCGCTTCCAGCTCTCGCCGCGCAGCTTTCCGCCGTGGGACCACCACAGCACGTCGTCCGGGTTCATATACGTCTCCCCGTGCCCCGGATAGCCGCCCCGGCAGGCGGCCTCCCAGAACCGCCGGGTCAGCTCCTCGCCGCTGATGTTCCCCCAGCCGTGCTGGATGTTGCCCTCGTAGGCGATCTCGTCCAGCACCACCGGCTTGCCAAAGCGCTCGCGCCATTCGTCGACCAGCTCCGCGGACTTGTACAGGTCCTGGCGCTGTATGCTGCAGTGGGTCACCCAGGGGCGGGTGTAGTCGTAGAAGGGGCGGCAGTTGTGGATGGAACGCAGGTGGCCGTAGGGGTCCCGGTCCACGAGGATGCCGGCGAAGCGCTCCCAGTCCGCGACCGTCTTGGTGGGGAACAGGTCGTACTCGTTGGCCAGCGACCACCACACGTTGCGGTAGGCGGCGAAGCGGGCGACGGCGTACCTCCAGTACAGGTCGTCCTGTTCCTTCGTCATCGTGCAGAAGCCCCAGCGGTCGTAGGGGTGCATCATGATGATGTCCGCCTCAATGCCCAGCGCCTGCAGCTGCTCTATGCACCACTCCACGTGCCGGAAGTGGGCCGGGTTGAAGCGGGTGTAGTCAAAGCGGTTGCCCTCGGTCCTGAAGGTGTACTGCTGGAAGTTCTCCCGGGTCAACACGCCGCTGTCCATCGGCGTGCCCGCGTAGGGGTAGCTCCGCGGCTCGCCCAGATTGTAGTCGTAGTGCTTCGGGAACACGCAAAAGCGAATCTTGTTGAAGGCGCTGTCCTTCAGCGATCGCAGCGTCTCGGCGATGCGCGCGTCGGACTGCAGGTCCCACACATAGCAGGTGGTGCCGAGGCAGTAGTAGGGCGTGCCGTCCGCGTAGGCGAAGTGGTACCGGTTCGCCACGCGCACCGGGCCGTGGTTGTTCCCCGTGGCGGGAACCGCGCAAAAGCGCCCCGTCCGGCGGCCGCCGCCGTAATTGCCGTCGACCGCGTAGGTGTACTCGCCCTCAAAGGACGGCATGAAGCGGACCCTGTACACGCCCTCGCCGTCGTAGAAGCCGTCCACGGTCACGCTCTCGTGCGCGCCCGTGAAGGTGGCGGATACGGTCCGCTCGGTAAACGGATTGCCCGCGTCGACGCCCCGGACGGCGATCTCGAACGTGCCCCACCTCTCAACTGTCTGTTTCACGCCAATCCCTCCATTCACTTCGTTCACCCGACGTAAAGCATGCATCCATTCGGGATCATCAACGCAAAAAGCGGGCCCTGCCTGAAACCAAAGCCCTTCGGTCATGTCATGCTCCCCGGCGCCAGCGGCTTCCGCTATCCGATCCCATCCGCGTGATACTCGCCGTCCGCGTCGACGGTCAGCCGCGCGTCGGCGGGCATCGTCTTTTCCAGGCACAGCCGGACGTTGGGCATATCGCTGTAATCGACGAACCGGATCGCGGCCTCCCGCTCCACCCCGGTCTTGATCCGCCTGTCGATCAGCCGCCGCCGCAGCATGTCCTCGTCGGCGCGCACGGAGACGGTGTAGTCCGCGCAGGCGGACAGCTCGCGCCAGCCGTCCTCGTCCAGCAGCAGGTAGTTTCCCTCCAGCAGCACGATATCGCCGTCGACCGTTATCGCATCCTCGACGGGATTGTGCAGCCGCCTGTCGTAGCCCGGCCAGCCGCACGCCGCGCCGGAGGCCACCGCGCGCACGCCGGCCGCCAGGCGCTGCAAATCGAAGGTGATGGGCGCGCCCTTGATCTCCACCATGCGAACCCGCTTTCCGTCGCGCGTCACGAAGTGGCTCTGCAGGTATTCCTGTCGCCTGTGAAAGCCGTCCATGCCGATCGTCTGAATCGCTCGCAGCTCCGCCCGCTCCCGGCACAGCGCCTCCAGGAAGCTCAAGAGCGTGCTCTTTCCCGCCCCGGGAGGCGCGGCGAGCATCACGAGGACCCGCTTCCCCTTCTCCCGCTGCAAATCCATGATCCGCTTCAGCAGCGGGAGAAATATACCGTCGATCGCGCGCTGCGAGTATTCCGCCCGCACGTCTATGCCGTTGATGCTGGTTCTGTACTCCATCCCTTATTTGTCCTTCTTGCCCTCCTTCGTGGTCTTGACCTCGATCTCAAAGTTCCCCTCGCCGACGGCTTTGATCCAGCCGCTGCTGTTGACGGTGCCGCGCTTGGTGTTGGTGGACTTCCACTCCAGGCCTGTGACCGCGGTGCTCGGGGACAGCTTCGCCTTCAACTGGATGCCGTCGTTCAGGTAGAGGATCGCCCTGTCCTCGTCCCAGCCGTTCTTGACGGAGGCGCTCAGCTCGACGCCGGTGGGCTTGGTCGGGTCGTAGACGCTGACCTTCACCTTGGCCTCCTTGCCGTTGACGGTCCGGGCCTTGATCGTCGAGCTGCCCTCGCTCACGCCCCGAACCAGGCCGTTGCCGTCCACCGTCGCGCGCTTGGCGTCGCTGGACTCCCATTCCAGCGCGCTCTGCGCACCGGAGGGCTTGAAGGTGCATTTCAGCTGCCGCGTCTCGCCGATGGCGATGCTGAACTCCGAGGAGGGGTTCATCTGTATCGATTCCACGGTCGGGGGCTCCGGAAGGGATGCGGTGATATCCGTGCCGGCGACGCCCTTGAGCCGGTTTGAAATCAGCTGATCATTGACGCCCGCGTGCACGACGACCATCGTGCCCTTCGGGCAGTTCTGGCTGATCCACTTGGCGTGGGTATACTCCACGATCACGCTGCCGAGGCTGCCGCTGTGCCCCAGCCGCGCCAGCGAGGCAAGCCTGACGGCGTCGCTCTTCTTGTCCGAGTACTGCACCGAATGGATGTAGAAGCCGTCGGCGACGCGCGTGGCGTAGCGGACCTTGAAGCCATCCAGCGTGCACCAGTCCTTGCGCTCGTCCCCCTTCTTTTCGGGCATGTAGAATACGCCCGTCGGGGTCTCGAACCCCGCGCGCCCCGTGGTGCACAGCCAGCTGTGCGCCACGCCGTTATCCGCCGTCCTGTAGACGGTGAGCCGCTGGTTGACGATGTCCACGCCGATCCAGTAGGGGCACGCGGTATAGCTCTTGGCCGCCCCGGCGCCGGGCATGACCGCCGGCGAAAGGCAGATGAGCAGCAGGGCCAGTGACAGTGCCAATATGCGCAGGCGCTTCACGGTGATCCATCCTTTCATTCTGACGCGAATCATCGGGGGCTTTCGAGGTCCCGTCAGGCGGCAACGCCGACGGCGTCGGCGTCGACCTGGACCCAGTGGCCCTCTCGAAGCTCATAGCGGTTGCCCTGCAGGTCGCCGGCCGCGGAGTCGCTCAACCACTCCGGCCAGATGGGCTGGCCGCCCTTGACGATGACCTGCAGCGCCTCGGTGCCGTTGCCCTCGATCCGCGTATAGGGGGACCCCTTCTGGCAGCAGACCGCCGCCTCCGTGTTCTCCGGCCTCTGCGCGATGATCGTGGAGAACAACCGCTCGTTCCCCCACGACTTCTGCAACTTTGCCACCCTTCGCCGCTTGTCCGAAGGACTCACCAGTCCCGACAGCAGCAGCGATAAGGGGCTAACCAATCAAATGGCGGAGCTGTACCCCAGGAGCTCCATCGCCCGCAGCAACCTGAACTGCATCATCGCGGGCTCGGAAAAGACCTTTATGAACATCATGGTTTCCTACAATGCCCCGATACCTGCGCTCGTTGGCTGAGGGCTTTCGCGTGATTAAGAGACTCATGGGATTCACTTTGAAATATCTGTTGCGGTACTGAAACAGAGTTTTCTTGTCATCGACTTCACCCTGTTCGTTCTTTCGAACTTCGTCCAGCGCTTTTGTGAGAACCTGCTTGACGTGGAATTTGTCAATGACCTGCTCAGCCTGCGGAAAGTATTCCTTCACGGCAGGCAGGAAGGATGCCGACATATCGCTGGTAACCGCAGTAATGTTGTCAGCGCTGCCGCCTTGTTGTTCCAAACGGACTTTTACGGCAGCTACAGCCTGCTTGGTACGGCCATCTTCCACGTCAATCACCTTGTGTTCAAGAGCGTCAATGGCAATGGTGACGTACTGGTGCCCGCGTCGCTTGGAGGTTTCGTCAAGCGCCAGCTTCGACACATTGGATAGATCCTGCTTATCGGCAGCGCGATTCACCCAGTATGACAGGATCGACGCGAGAGACTTTTCGTTGCAGCGAAGCAACCGAGACGCTTTCCTGCGAGGAATATCGGCCAAAATCATCATGGCATAGCCCTCGAACATCAAGGTGAATCGGCTGTTTTGCCGCTCAAATGACGCGTTGACCTGCTGCAAACCACACTTCCCACAAAGCACCTTGGGACGCTGACAGTGAACATAGCAGGGAAAAAACAGGCAATCCGCATGTCGCCATGAACGCTCATATGGCTCATAGCCATAGCGCTTGGCCTGTGACCCACAACGAGGGCAGGCAAATACAGCGTGGTCCCGGACCTTTACCCAGATGTCCATCTGCTGCTTCTCAGGATCGAATGATACGCAGGCAACATACCATGGTTCCTCAAGCTGGAGGGATGCTGCCATCATGCTATCGAAGTTCTCTATCATTATGATCACCCAGTGGTGATTATACCATATCATTTTAATTGGGAGTAGAGCCTAAATAGTATAATCAAATCGTTTGTTTTTGTCAACAAATAATAAACATTTGATTTGGCGGCGATCTGCGGATACATCCAACAGAAATTAGTAATCTGATTACATCTCTGCTATTGAGAAAAAGACGCTTTCGTGCTACAATAGAGTCGTTGCATAGAGCTCTTTTCTCAATGCAGAGCGGAGATCATA
>JAFYBB010000065.1 GCA_017540445.1 Clostridia bacterium
CGGCTACGCCGAGCCACCTCCCTCTGAGAGGGAGGCTTTGGCCCGTTTCGCCGCCAAAAGGCTCCCTCTCAGAGGGAGCTGGCAGCCGCAGGCTGACTGAGGGAGTCCGTTGTCATCCCACAAGAAAACGTGAAGAACCCTCTTTTTGCGCTTAGGGTTTACATGGGGACGGTTCTACTGTATCTGTCCCCAGTGTACACTATCACGATGAAAAGACGGGTCACTCGACGCTGTTGACAAGCTCGCCGATGCCCTCGATGCGGCAGGCGATGCGATCTCCCGGAACCAGGAAGCGCGGATTGTCCATGCCCATGATCACGCCCTTGGGCGTGCCGGTGGCGATGATGGTGCCGGCCTTCAGCGTCATGCCCCGGGAGAGGGTCGACACGATCTCGGCGATGCCGTGGATCAGCATGCGGGTGTTGCTGTTCTGGCGCAGCTCGCCGTTGACCTCTGTGGAGATGGCCAGCGCCGGGGGCCAGGCGATTTCATCGGCGGTGACGATGCACGGGCCCATCGGCGTGAAGCCGTCCAGGCTCTTGCCGAAGTACCACTGCCGGTGGCTGGTCTGCAGGTCGCGGGCGGACACGTCGTTGACGATGGTGTAGCCGAAAATGTAGTCCGGCACGTCCGCCTCGGCCACGTTCACGGCGTCCCTGCCCAGTATGACGGCCAGCTCGTTCTCGAAGTCCAGCCGCTGGGTCAGGTCCCGGTGCGCGGGGATCGGGCAGCCGCTGCCCTGGCACCAGCTGGCCCGCTTGGAAAAGAAGATCGGCACCGCCCGGTCGGCGGAAAACGCCTGGCTGGAATAGCCGAAGGCCTCCTCCGCGTGCTCGGTGTAGTTCAGCCCCAGGCACAGCACGTCCTGCAGCGGCCGCGGGATCGGCGCCAGCAGCGTCACGCCGTCCATCGGGAGCGATTCGCCGTCGCCCGCCTCACGCAGACGGGCCAGGTCCTCCGGCCCCGCGCCCAGTATCAGGTCGTTCATGCTCTCAAAGGGCAGCCCCAGTTCCCGGACGGGAACGACGCCCGCCTCGACCCACAGGCCCACCTCCTCGCGGCTGCCGCCGCGGCGAATGAATGTTACCAGCTTCATGCCCGCTCACCCTTCCATACAGTATGATGATTCGCCTTCATGGTAGCATCGTTGGGCCGCGCTGTCAAGGCCCTGACACAAACCGGCCGCCGGGCCAATTGTTTCAGAAGTGTGCCGCCTGCGATAGTTTGTCACAGGGTTTCACAGGTATGGCGCAGGTCTGTCCAGAAGGTATTACGAAACTAAGTTTCGTCACCACCTGCACGATTATTTCCAAAATTTGTTTGCGCCAATGTCTTTGCAATCGGCCGAAAAATCGTCTATGCTGACAGGGTACCATGATCTGGAGGGACCTCTATGAGAACGAGACGATGGCTGATCGCGCTGCTGTGCACCGCGATGACGCTGGCGCCGTGGGCGGTTCGCGCCGAGGGCGTGTACTACGGCTCGCACCCGGCGGACGACGTGTACATCATGCAGACCCGTGCGCACACCTGCACGCTGGTGGCGGCCACGATGATGCTGCGCAACTACTCCTGCCAGCGGGGCACGCCCTACGAGCAGGTGACGGCCAGCGGCGTGGGCAACTTTGCCTGGACGAAGCAGTACGGGCTCAGCCAGGACTTCACCATCGGCCAGGTGACCGTGACCAGCAACGCCGATATCCACGAGTGCGTCGACAAGAAGGCCTACCTGATCAATGTGCTGCAGTACCATTCGGAGGGCGTGGTGATCTACGACACCGGCGCGCCCCACGCGATCTACCTGTTCGGCTACGACGCGGATACCGACACCTTCTACTGCGCCGACACCACCCACCGCAACGGCGGGCACGCCATACCGCTGGAGGAATCCATCATCCGCGGCAAGACGCAGCAGGACAAGGTGAACACCATCGACAAGATCTGGTATGTGCTGAACTGAGCATATAACAGGGCAGCGCCGTCCGTGCGGGCGGCGCTGTTTTGATGCCGGTTGACTTTCCTCCCGGCGTGGATTATAATGAAAAGGCATTACAGGGGGAACGCAGATCATGAACATCGCACTGATTATCGCCGGCGGGCGAGGCATGCGCATGGGGCAGGAGATACCCAAGCAGTTTCTCACCGTGTACGACAAGCCCGTGATCGCCTACACGCTGGAGGCGTTTGAGAAGCACCCGGACGTGGACGTCATCGCCGTGGTGTGCGTCGAGGGCTGGGATTCCATACTCAGCGCCTACGCGCGCCAGTACCATATCACCAAGCTGAAGCACATCTTCCCTGGCGGCGAGAACGGCCAGGGCTCCATACGCAACGGCGTGTTCGGGCTGGAGCAGCTGTACGGCCCGGAGGACATCGTACTGATCCACGACGCCATACGGCCCATGGTGTCCCAGGACATCATCTCCGGCTGCATCGCCACCGCGCGGGAGCACGGCAGCGCCATCGTCACCATTCCCTGCCAGGAGGCCATGCTGGAGACGGACGACCAGCGCACCACCCATGCCGCCTATCCCCGCGAGAACCTGAAGCGCACCCAGACGCCCCAGGGCTTTCCCCTGGGCGAGATCTGTGAGGCCCACCGGGAGGCGCTGGCGCGGGGAATCACCAATTCCATCGCCAGCTGCACGCTGATGGTCGAGCTGGGCCGCACCATCTGGTTCTGCGCGGGCAGCGAGAAGAACATCAAGCTCACCACGCCGGACGATCTGGAGATCTTCAAGGCACTGTTGCAGCTTCGGGGGTAAGGGCATTGAGCGACACCTACATGACCATGGCTCAGATCCAGGCGCGCGGGCTGGGCATGCTGCGCTTTTTCGATGCGCTCTGCAAGCGGGAGGGCCTGACCTACTGGCTGTCCGGCGGCACGCTTCTGGGCGCGGTGCGCCACCAGGGCTTCATTCCCTGGGACGACGACGTGGACGTGATGATGCCCCGGCCCGACTACGAGCGCTTCCTGGCGCTGGCCGAGCGCTGCTCCACGAAGGAATACGCCATCGTGACGCCCTATCTGCGCAGGGACTACGCCATGCCCTGGGCCCGGGTGTGGGACCTGGGCACCGCTGTGGACCTGACCAACATGGTCAAGTTCGGCTCGGCGACGCTGTTCCTGGACATCTTCCCGGTGGAGGCCCTGCCCCGAACGCCCTGGCTGTGCGAGCTGTACTACAAGCGCGTCCGGCTGAGGGACATACTGCTGAAGTGCTCGCGCAAGACGGACCTGTGGGGCTACGAGCGCCTGAAGCTGTTGAAGCGGGCGCTGATGGCCGTGACCGCGCTGCTGCCGACGAACGCCTATGCCCGCTGGCTGGACCGGTTCTGCGCCCGGGGCGACTTTGACAGGGCCCGCTATGCCGGCGTGTGCCTGATCACCCACTACGGCAGCCGGGAGTGCATGCCCGCGGAGGTGTTCCGCGGCACGGCGCAGGTGACCTTCTGCGGCGGGCAATACCCCGCCCCGGCGGGCTGGGAGACCTATCTGCGCAGGCTCTATGGCGACTACATGCAGCTGCCGCCCGAGGAAAAGCGCGAATCGCTGCACCGGCTGAAGGTGCGGTTCGCGGACGGAAGCGACGATACGGAGGAATGACATGCATCCGCTCTATCTGGACGATCTGAACCGCGCCTGCGCGGGCCTCGGCGACGTGTCCGGGCTCACCGGCAGGCGCGTGCTGATCACCGGCGTCACCGGCATGATCGGCGCGTGCCTGGCCGACCTGCTGGCGCTGCTGAATGAAAAGCACGGCCTGGGCATGGCGCTGTACGGCGTCAGCCGCAGGCCGGAGGCCTTCGCGGCGCGCTTTCCCGGCGTCACGCTGGTGGCGGCGGACCTGAACGGCGCGCCGGAGGCGCTGCCGGAGGCGGACATCGTGGTCCACGCGGCCTCGAACGCCCACCCGGCGGCCTTCGCCACGGACCCGGTGGGCACCATGCTGTGCAATCTGCGGGGCACGCTGACGCTGCTGGAGCGGCTGCGCAAAGCGGGCCATGGCCGGCTGCTGTTCATCTCCACCGGCGAGATCTACGGCGACAACCCGGCCGTCACCGACGGCTTTTCCGAGACGGACTTCGGCCGCGTCGATTCGATGAACCCCCGGGCCTGCTACCCGGAGAGCAAGCGCGCCGCGGAGACGCTGTGCGCCAGCTACGCCGCCCAGTACGGCGTGGACGCGGTGGTGGCCCGGCTGAGCTACGTGTACGGCCCCACGCTGTCCGACGCCAACACCCGCGCCGATGCCCAGTTCCTGCGCAAGGCCCTCGCCGGGGAGGACATCGTGATGAAGAGCGACGGCGCGCAGGTGCGGACCTACACCTATGTCACCGAGGCCGTCGCGGGGCTGGTGACGATACTGCTGCGCGGCAGGACGGGCGAGGCCTACAACGTCGCCAGCCGCCTGGGCACCGTGTCCATACGGGGCTACGCCGAGGCGCTGGCCCGGGCCGCCGGCGTGCGGGTGCGGTTCGAGCTGCCCTCCGAGCAGGAGAGAAGGAGCTTTTCCGCGGTGAGATACGCGGTGCAGAAGGGCGATAAGCTGGAGGCGCTGGGCTGGCGCAGCGCCGTGGGCCCGGAGGAGGGCCTTCGGCACACGCTTGAGATCAAGCGGGCGCAGGCCGGAAGGGAGCTAAAGCCGTGAACCCGTGGCGGATACTGAAGATCAAACCCCTGTACCGCGCGCTGATGAAGGCGCGCTGGGTGGGCGGCCGCTGGACGATGCGGCTGTGCCACGCGCTGTGGGGCGTGAAGGGCAAGCGCGTGTTCTTCTCCAGCTTCATCGGGCGCGACTATTCCGACAGCCCCGCCCGCATCTGCGAGGCGCTGCACGCGCTGCGTCCGGACGCGGAGCTCGTCTGGCAGCTGAGGCGCCCCGAGGAGGCGCCGGACTACGTGCGCGTCGTCAGGCCGCGGTCGCTGCGGGCGCTGTGGGCCATCAGCACGTCCCGCTGCCTGGTGGACAACTTCAACCGCCAGCACTACATGCTGAAGTTCGACGACCAGAAGTACGTGCAGACCTGGCACGGCGACCGCGGCTTCAAGAAGATGCTGTTCGACATGGAGGACGGCCAGTTTTTCCCGGACGGCGGCCAGATGGACCTGGCGGTTTCCGGGTCGGATTTCGGCACGAAGAACTATCGCAGCGCCTTCCGCTACGCGGGCGAGGTCATGCAGACGGGCATGCCCCGCAACGACGCGCTGCTGGCGAAGGACCCGCGGGCGATCGCCGCCATACGCGGGCGGCTGGGCCTGGCGGCGGGGGAGAGGGTGCTGCTCTACGCGCCCACCTTCCGCGACGGGAACAGGGGCGACGCCCAGCCGGCCGGCTTTGACATCGCCCGGGCGCTGGACCGTTTGGAGGCCGCCACGGGCGCACGGTGGCGCTGCCTGACCCGCGCCCACAGCCAGAACGCGCGGGTGACCGGCGCGCAGGACGCCCGCGTGAAGGACGTCACCGACTGGCCGGAGACCGCGGAGCTGCTGCTGTGCACGGACCTGCTGATCACGGACTACAGCTCCACCGCCGGCGATTTCGTGCTGCTGGATCGGCCGGTGATCCTCTATCAGCCGGACCTGGACGCCTTCATGGGCAGCGACCGGCAGATGTACTTCGACCTGCGCAGCTGCCCCTATCCGCGGGCGGAGACCCAGGCGCGGCTCATGGAGCTGCTGGACGACATCGACGCCCTAATCCCGGCCTGCGCCGAGGTGCGCCAATTCTACGGCGTCACCGAGACGGGCCATTCCGCCCGCGACGTGGCGGAATGGATCGCCGGGATACTTCAATAAAATGGCTCATCACGGAAACTTGTGGGGAGGCCCCTCTCCGCCCTGCGGGCACCTCTCCCCCCTCGGGGGGCGAGGCAAGGAGGATAGTGCGGTGTTCGAGGTTAGCACTTGCGCGCGGCAGCCTTGGCTCGCCCCGGTGACGGGGAGAGCTGGCGCGAAGCGCCTGAGAGGGGTCCTTCTGGCTTGTCTTGTGCGGAAGGGCGGGGAGGCCCCTCTCCGCCCTGCGGGCACCTCATCCGGGGGTCTGCCGACCCGGCCTCGCTGAAAACGCTCCACTGGAGCGTTTTCCGGGCGCTGCGGCCCCCCTCACGGGGGCGAGGCAAGGGGGATAGTGCGGTGTTCGAGGTTAGCACTTGCGCGCGGCAGCCTTGGCTCGCCCCGGTGACGGGCAGCGAACGCCCGGAAAACAGCACAGTGTGCTGTTTTCAGTGGTTCGAGCGCCCGGAAAAATGTCCAGTGGACATTTTTCAGCGAG
>JAFYBB010000066.1 GCA_017540445.1 Clostridia bacterium
AACGCCCGGAAAACAGCACAGTGTGCTGTTTTCAGTGGTTCGAGCGCCCGGAAAAATGTCCAGTGGACATTTTTCAGCGAGAACGGGCCGGCAGGCCCCCGTCGCTGGGGCCGAGGCAGGCCCGTGGAATGAGCTGGCGCGAAGCGCCTGAGAGGGGAATCCCCCGAAAACGTGAAGAGTCAAAAAACGAGGGGGACGCGCGCGCGTCCCCCTCGTTTTATGATGTAAGCCTGTCAGCGCCAGAAGCGAACGCCGTACTGGATCTCGTCGCCCTTCGTGTTTTTCAACGTGTAGAATACACAGCCCTCATAGCCCTTGGGCAGGTTGAAGGCCTTGCCGTTCTTCGGATTGAACTCCTTGAAGGTGCTATCGTCGCCCTTCTTCTGGGTAAAGCCCCAGGTCCAGGCGATCTTCCAGCCCTTGGCCAGTGTCAGCTTGACCAGGGGCTTCGTGCCCTTGAACTTATTGAAATCGTAGTAGTACTTGTTGTTCTTGATGTCCAGCGCCTTTCCGTCCACCGTCACGCTCTTGAGGGGGTTGGGATACTTCTTGACGGTGTAAGTGGCGGAGACGGTATCCTTCTTGCTGCCGATCTTGTAGGTGACGGTGACCTTGGCCTTGCCCACCTTCAGGGGCGTGAGATCCGTATCATAGATGGCACTGCCGTATTTTGTCGCCTTGAGTACCTTCGAATTGCTGGATTTGACGGAGACCAGCTTGGCGTTCTCGGGCATGTTGTTAAAGTCGATGCCGAAGGTGTACTCGCAGCCGGCCCACAGGGTTTTGGGCGCGATGGAGACCTTCTGCGCCGCCAGCGCGGGAGCGGCGACGCACAGCAGCGTCGCGAGTACAAGAATCAGGGAGAGGATCCGGACAGTTCGCCTCATAGGGGTTGCCTCCTTCATGGTTGTTTGGGACGCGTGCGTCTCTGTCTCATTGTACATCTCATCCTGAAGGAACGTCAAGTGTCATTATAAACAGAATTCATCCGCGTTTATTGATTTGTTAAATTTCAGAATGGCTATTGACCCTGACGCTGCGTCAGGGTTTATGCTGTTGTCAGGGAGGCGAGGGACATGATGACCATCGGCGAGGTGAGCGCGACCACCGGCGTCAGCGTGCGGGCGCTGCGCCTGTACGACGGGCTGGGGCTGCTGCGGCCGGCGGCGGTGTCGGATTCGGGCTACCGGCTGTACGACGACGAGGCGCTGGAGCGGCTGTCGGCGATACTGCTGTTTAAGGAGCTGGAATTCCCGCTGAAGGACATCCGGGGCATACTGGACAGCCCCGCCTTCGACCGGAACCGGGCCCTGGACCAGCAGATCGAGCTGCTGCGGATGAAGATCGAGCATCTGGAGAATTTGATCGACCTGGCAAAGGGAATCAAGGCGATAGGAGTGAAGCACATGAATTTCACGGCGTTTGACACGAAGAAGATCGACGAATACGCCCGGCAGGCGAAGGCCAGCTACGGCCAGTCGCCGGAGTACAGGGAGTACGAACAGAAATCCGCGGGCCGCACGAAGGCGCAGGAGCTGAGCCTCGGCGCGGGGCTGATGGACATCCTGGCGGCCTTTGGCGGCATGCGGGACGCGGACCCCGCCGGCGAGGCCGCCCGGGCCCAGGTGGAGAAGCTGCAGGCCTACATCACCGAGCACTTCTACACCTGCTCCGACAGCATACTGCTGGGCCTGGGCCACATGTACGCCGGCGGCGGCGCCATGACCGAAAACATCGATGCCGCGGGCGGCCCCGGCACGGCGGAATTCGCCTGGCGGGCCATCGAGGCGAAGTGCGCGAAAGGGGATTGACGAACCCACCCGTCCGTGATAATATGTCGGTGGTCGGACATATTATTAACGGAGGTGCATCTATCATGGAACTGAAGGGTTCAAGGACCGAGGCCAACCTGATGGCGGCCTTCGCGGGCGAATCCCAGGCCCGCAACAAGTACGATTACTATGCGTCCCAGGCGAAGAAGGACGGCTACGTGCAGATCGCCGCGATCTTTGAGGAGACCGCGAAGAACGAGAAGGAGCACGCCAAGCTGTGGTTCAAGCTGCTGCACGGCGGCAAGGTGCCCACCACCACGGCCAATCTGAACGACGCCGCCGACGGCGAGAACTTCGAGTGGACCGATATGTACGCGAAGTTCGCCCAGGAGGCCCGCGACGAGGGCTTCGAGGACATCGCCAAGCTGTTCGAGGGCGTCGCCGCCATCGAAAAGGAGCACGAGGAGCGCTACCGCAAGCTGCTGGCCAACATCGAGGGCGGCCTGGTGTTCAGCCGCGACGGCGACATGATCTGGCAGTGCAGCAACTGCGGCCACATCCACATCGGCAAGCAGGCCCCCGAGGTCTGTCCGGTGTGCAACCATCCCCAGAGCTACTTCCAGGTCAAGGCGGAGAACTACTGATTGAGACGGGGGACGGATCCTTGTCTCACTGTCTGAGTGAGACGAGGAACCGTCCCCGCTGCCACAAGGAGGCGGAACACATGAAGAGGTTTTGCAGAGTAACGGCGCTGTTGATGGTGCTGCTGATCGCGGCCTCGGTGCTGGCCGGCGCGGCCATGGCCGAGGGCTACAAGGTCAAGGCGCTGACGAAGGGCAAATGGTACACCCTGACCAGCGAGGCGAAGACGAACGTACTGTACAAGATGACGCTGAAGAAGGACAGCTACCTGTTCCTGGAGGCGGAGAACATCACCGATGATTCGGTGCTGGAATTCGAGCTGTACACCCGCGCCGATGGCTCATGGGACAACTATTGCGGCGGTTGCGGCATGGGCGGCGGTGGAAGGTGCACGCTGGTGCTGGCCAAGGGCACCTATTACATCAAGACCTACAACAACGCGTGCACCCCGAAGCTGAAGCTGACCGTCGAGCCCCTGCCGAAGATCACCAACACCACCCGGGGCAAGGCGATTCGTATGAAGAGCGGCCAGGACGTCCGGGTTCCGATGCTCGCCGGCATGGCGGGTTCGCGGTGGTACAAGATCAAGACGACCCGGAAACAGGCGATCCGGGTGAACGTGGTGAACATATGGGAGACGGAATTCAACATTATCGAGATCTACGACGCCAAGGGGAACAAGCTCCCCGTGAAGTACGACGAGAATGAGTGGACCGTGACCACCAAGCGCAGCCTGAAGGCCGGGACGTACTATATCCGCGTCAACAAGCCGCGTTTCAATTACAAGCAGGACGGCGGTTACATCGACATGATGTGGTCGTAATCCCAAAATGGTGAGGGGGACGGTTCCTCCAACCACTTTTATGTGGTTGGAGGAACCGTCCCCCTCACCATTTTACCGGGTCATGAGTATGAACACCACCACGCAGGTGACCACCACCAGCGCGGAGATCAGCGTGGCGGCGGGGCTGAAGCGGCGGGGTTTGGCGACTTCGCCCTGGCGGGGCAGAAGGCCGGTCTTCTTCAGCGCGGCGGACAGCGGCTTGTACAGCAGCATCGTGATGCCGGCGTTCAGGCCGCCCTTGACCAGGTTGAAGGGCAGGAACGTGGGCAGCAGCATGCCCGCCACCACCTGCCGGGGCACGCCCATGTACATCGGCGTGACGATGTAGTTCCAGGCCAGCATCATCGCCGTCATCAGCGCGACGCCCAGGCCCAGGCCCAGCGCCGCGTTCTTCAGCGTGCGCTCGCGCCGGTACATAAGCGACGGGGGCAGCGCGAAGGCCGCCGTGGACAGCACGTTCATCAGCAGACCGATGGGGCCGGTGCTGCTGACGGTGACCATTTCGATCAGCGACACCACCGCGGTGATGATCAGCGCCGCCGCCGGGCCCAGCAGGAAGCCCGCGATGGCGATGATCACGTCCTTCAGGTCGTAGCTCAGGAACCCCGCCACGGCGGGCAGGGGGCGGGTGATCAGCATGGCCGCGTAGGCGATCGCCGCCAGCATGGCCATCAGCGTGAGCCGCCTGGTGCTGTTCCGGTTGCTCGTTTCAGACATTTGTATGACCTCCTCCGGCGCGGGATGTGTACCCCGCGCAAAATAAAACGCGCCCGCGGGATTCGTCCCGGGGCGCGGACATTTCTGCACAGGCGCTATATGCGTCGTCTTCTACCATCCTGACTGTACAGTCGGTACCGGAATCACACCGGTTCATGCCGCCGAAGCGGCTCGCGGACTTTACCGCCGGTCGGGAATTTCACCCTGCCCCGAAGACCGGATCACACGATCCAAGTATGTTATACGCCTGTCGTATACTGTTGTCAATTAAGCGCGTGTAAATTATCGGAGTGAGGAGTTAGGAGTTAGGAGTTAGGAGCACGAGTCAGCTATTCAGTACTCCTCACTCCTCACTTCTCACTCCTGACGCCTCACTCGCCTTGCCGACCGGCAGGACGACCCGTATCCGCGTGCCGATGCCGGGGCGGCTGAGCACCTCGAAGTGGCCGCCGTGGCGCTCGACGATCCAGCGGGCGATGGACAGGCCCAGCCCGGTGCCGCCGCTCTGGCGGGCGCGGGCGGGGTCGGCGCGGAAGAAGCGGTCGAACACGTGGGGCACGTCCTCGGCGTCGATGCCGATGCCGCTGTCCTGCACCTCGAAGTAGGCGCTGCCGTTTTCGGTGCCGGCGGACAGGCGTATGGAGCCGCCCTCGGGGGTGTAGCGCATGGCGTTGTCCACCAGCACCCGGGCGGCCTGCTTGATCAGCGCCGGGTCCGCCGTGGCGGGGGCGGGGGACAGGGCCCCGCGCCGCCAGTCGTGGGTCTCGTCGATCATGCGGTACTCGTCCAGCACCTCGTCCATCAGGGCGGAAAGGTCCATCGGCTCGGGGTTCATCTGCTGGCGGCCGCTGTCGCCGCGGGCCAGGAACAGCAGCTGCTCCACCAGCGTCTTCATGTGCTCGGTCTCGGTCTTGATGGCGGAGATGGACTCCTCCAGCACCGTCTCGTCGTCCTTGCCCCAGCGGTCCAGCATCTTCACGTAGCCCTGGATCACGGCGATGGGCGTGCGCAGCTCGTGGCTGGCGTCGGACACGAACTGGGCCTGCTGCCGGTAAGCGGCCTGCATGCGGTCCAGCAGGTCGTTGATGGCGTGCTCCAGGCCCTGCAGGTCCTTGTCGCCGGTGGACAGCCGGCCGTCGATGTCGATCTGGCCGATGGCGTGCTCCAGATCGTGGAACTTCGCCTCGTCCACGCCGGGGGCGGGCGCCTCGCCGCCGGACTTGTACAGCCGCCGGGTCTGCTCGCGCTCGGCGTCCCGGCGGGCGCTGGACTCCTCGGTCAGCCGCTGGGCGGCCTGGGCCATCCGGTCCAGCGGCTTCAAGAGCCGCCGCGCGTGGCGCGCGCCGCCGAAGGAGCCCACCACGTACCAGAAGCCCTCGAACAGCAAAAGCGGCCCGCCGAACAGCTTGACCAGCGCGATGAACCCGCCCAGCGCCACCTGGTAGGTCTCGCCCTCGAAGGTGAAGGCGTAGGTCAGGCTCTGCAGCGCCGCCATGCCGGACAGCGATGTATCCAGCGTCAGCGTGCGCGGCAGGTGCCAGCCCGCGAACGCGCCGGTGATCGCCGTCTCCTGGGCGTACAGGTAGGCGGCCAGCACCGTGGCCAGCGCCAGCGCGTTCAGCGACAGCGTCAGCCACAGCCGCTTCCAGCGCCAGGAGCGGCTGATGCGCCGGGCGATGGAATTGAATCGACGGTTCGCGTTCATGATCCTTCCCTCATCACATAGCCCACGCCGCGCACGGTGTGGATCAGCTTGACGCCGTGGGCGTCGTCGATCTTGCCGCGCAGGTAGCGCACGTACACGTCCACGATGTTGGTCTCGCCCATGTAGTCGTAGCCCCACACCCGCTCCATCAGCGTGTTGCGGCTCAGCACGATGTCCTTGTTCTCCATCAGGGTCTTGAGCAGGGCGAACTCCCGCTGGGTCAGCTCGATGGCCTCGCCGTCCCAGGCGGCGGTGTAGCGGTCGGCGTCCAGCGTCAGCTTGCCCACGCTCAGCGTGTGGCTGGCGGGCTCGCGCTTTTTGGCCGAGCGCAGCGTGGCCCGTATGCGGGCCAGCAGCTCCTCGATCTCAAAGGGCTTGGTGATGTAGTCCTCCGCGCCCATGTCCAGGCCCGTGACCTTGTCCATTACCGAGTCCCGGGCGGTGAGCATGATCACCGGGGTGTCCACCGTGCGGCGCGCGCGGCGCAATACCTCCAGCCCGTTCAGGCCGGGCAGCATGATGTCCAGCAGCGCCAGGTCGTAGTTGCCCGACTCCAGCTTCTCAAGCCCGTCCCGGCCGTCCGGCGCCTTGTCCACCTCGTAGCCCTCGTGGGTCAGCTCCAGCTCCACGAACCGCGCCAGCTTCGCCTCGTCCTCGACGATCAGTATCTTCTCGGCCATCTGTGATAATCCCCCTCAACGCCCATGGAGGCGCGGCGTTCCCGCGCCTCCATGGGCGGTATTATCGTGTTCAGTGCGTTCCGGTGACTTCCTCTTTCACCTTCTCGGCCACCTCGGCGGCCTTGTCCATCGCGTGGTTCACGCTGTCGCGGCCCAGCTCCGCGCCGCTGAAGGTGTAGTGGTAACCGACGAACAGGCCGATCACCAGCAGCGGGATGCATACCCAGAACGCGAAGATCAGCAGCAGCACCAGCACCGTCACCGGCAGCTCCAGCACCACGTCGTCGCCCTTGCGCACCTCGAAGCGGTTCCGGTTGCCCAGGTTCACCGCGTCGCGGATCAGCGTGCCCAGGCTCCGAACCACGTTCTTGCCCCGGGCCTTCCGGGTCTCGGCACCCTCGTCCTTCGGCGGCTCGGCCTCGGTGGAGTAGGCCGCCTGCCGGGCCTCGCCGAGCTCCCGCTCCAGCTGCAGCGCCGCGTCCAGCATCTCCCAATCGCAGGCCTCCAGGGCCGCGGTCGCCTGTTCCAGGGTCACGCCCATCTTCTCGGAAAGCTTCTCTGCCATTTCATAATGCGTCATTGTTTTGTCCTCCGTTCGTTTTGATGGGCCCATTATAACCGCCGAAAATGAAATGGCAAGAAAAATGGATTAGAGATAGATTAGAAGATGGTGAAGAGGGAACAGGGAACAGGTATAGCCGGTCTCAAGCATTCTTCTGCTCCTCACTCCTCACTCCTCTGGCAGCCAGTTTGGCTCGCGCTGGATGCGGGCGATGTCCAGGGCCACGCGGGCCTCCAGGCCGTCGATGTCGCGCAGGTCCGCGCCGCCCCACAGCTCCCGGTCGGCCAGGGCCGCGTAGGCCAGCGTCTCCGGCGGCATGTCGTGGGAGAAGGCGGCGAACACCCGCAGCGCGTCGGGGTCGTCCATAAGCACCTGGCGCTGGCTGCCCCGGGCGACCTCGTAGCGCCCCGCGGCGTCGGGCCGCGCCCCGGCGTACAGCATGATCGTGGCCGCCAGCGCGAAGGCCAGGCGCCGGGGCGGCTCGAAAGCCGCCCGCGCGCGTTCGCGTATAATTGGAAGCGCCCCGCGGACGAACCGGGCCAGCAGGGGTCGGGCGCAGCGCAGCAGGCCGTTGCGGTTCAGCGGGTTCTCGAAGCGCTCGAAGCAATGGATGACATAGGGCGCGGCGGCGGCCCGGGCTTCTGCGTCCTCGGGCAGCAGCTCGTCGTACACGCACCGGCCCACGAAGGCGCGCAGCCGCTCGTGACGCATGCAGTCCGCCAGCGTGTCGCAGCCCAGCAGCCAGCCCGGCGCGGCCATGGCGAACAGCGCGCCGTCGAACAGCCGCCGCCTGAGGGCGAGTTCGTGCTCCAGGTCCGCCGTGAAGGCGATGTCCGGGGAATCCGCCAGCCCCAGCCGCACGGCCAGCGCCTCCGGGGCCTGCACCGTCAGGCGGGCGTAGGGCTCGGCGATGTGCAGCATGCCGTCGGCGTAGTTCATCTCGGCGCACTGGCGCGCGGCCTCGCCGGCCTCGGCCCGGAAGACCAGGCTGTCCGCCAGGGCGGGGTAAAAGGCGCAGTCCGCCGCGGCCTGGGGCGAAAGCGCCGCCACCGCCGCGCGGGCGAGCTCGGCGCAGTCGGCGCGCTCGCCCAGGCAGATGAAGTCCAGGCCGCCCAGCCCCGCCTGCCGGCGGGCCGCGATCAGGCGCGCCGCCTGGCGCAGCGCGGCTTCGGCGTCGGCGTCGCAGGTGTCCAGCAGCGCCAGGGACAGCCCCGGCTCCGCGGCCAGCGCCGTGAGCGCGTCGCCGTCGCCGAGCACCCGGACGACGGACTGGACCACGACCTCCTCCTTCACCGCCGTCTCGTTTCGGTAGCCGCGCACCAGCAGCGTGAACAGGCCCTCCTGGTCCCTGAGCAGCGCCGCCGGGGCCGCGGCGCCTTCAAACGCCGCCTCCGGGCACACGCAGGCCAGGCCCAGGGCCGGGTTCGCCGCGTCGATCAGCCGGTCGACCGCGCCCAGCAGTGCCTCGCTCAGGCCGAACTGCACCCCGGTCAGGTCGGTGGGAATGTGCTCGGGTATGTCGTAGCGGCCGAGCATGCCGCGATTCAGGTGCTGCATGGGGTCTCCTCCCTCTGTGTCAACCGCATCCAGTATACCAGATAAATCGGTCCAGCTCAATCCGAAACGCCCAAAAAACCGAAAAATGTGCCGCCCGATACAAAACAGGGCCCCAAATCGGGCGTTTGGACTTGCGCAACCGAAAAAAACAAATTATAATGAACGTAGACGGCGACGCCATCCGGCGCAGGTCCCGGGCGTCGCGCAATGGACCGGGCGACGGACGCTCGCCCCGAAAGGAGAAGACGATGGTCAGGAGAAGAGCTTTTGGATTATTGGCGTTGATACTGATGCTGACGCTGTTCTGCGGCATGATCGTGCCGGCGCAGGCGGCGGGCATCACGTCGAAGACGCCGAAGATCAACGCCGCCAAGTCCACCTACCTGGACGGCAGGGTGGTGCTGAAGTGGGGGAAGGTCAGCGGCGCGACCGGGTATGAGGTCTACCGCGCTGCGAGCAAGGCCGGCAAATACGTGAAGTTTGCCACCGTGAAGACGAACACGCTGAAGAAGGCCGCGACCGGGGCCTACTACTACAAGGTGCGCGCCGTCAAGGGCAAGCAGAAGAGCAAGTTCTCCGCGCCGGTGCTGGTTTTCGCCGCCACGGCTGTGATCAAGGAGGTCGGCTTCAGCTCCGTCGGCTATGTCGGCACGTACGGCATGCTCGCCAGCGTCAATGTGTCCAACAAGAGCAAGAAGGACATGCAGTTCCTGGGCGGGTACGCTCAGAAGGCCACCGTCTATCTGATCGACAGGAAGACGAACAAGCCCGTGAATTCGACGTACATGATGCTGAACACCAACAACGACCCCTACGGCATCAGCATCAGCGACGGCATCACGGTCAAGGCCGGGAAGAGCCAGACGCTGTGGTACCACGTGATGGAGTATACCCTGTGGACGCAGTACAATTCAGATCGCGACAGCTACTACTTCATACTGTCCATGCCCTTCTACCCCGGCAAGGGGACGGACGAGCTGATCACGATGTCCATCACCGCCAGCCAGATCAAGGCGCAGTCCTCGGTCCCCAGCGTGGCGAAGTAAGGCAGCAAGGAGGTCGCCGTTATGAAGCGTTTCGATACCCGCAGGCTGTGGGCCGCGCTGGCGCTGGCGCTGATCCTGTGCCTGGCCGTGCCCGCGCTGCTGCCGGCGCGGATCGCTCCCGCCGCCCAGGCGGCGGGCAGGGTGAAGCTGAGCAAGGCCAAGGCCACGCTGTACGTGGGCCAGACGCTGCAGCTGAAGCTGAACAACGCCAGTGGCAAGGTCGCCTGGAAGAGCAATAAGAAGGGCGTGGCCGCGGTCACGGGCAAGGGCAAGGTCACCGCGAAGAAGAAGGGCACGGCCACCGTCACCGCCACCTGCGGCGGCAAGAAGTACACCTGCAAGGTGACGGTGAAGCCCGGGCTGACGATGAGCAGCACC